>JADCGM010000348.1 GCA_020249025.1 Alphaproteobacteria bacterium | reverse complement strand
GCGAGGCGCGGCGGCTGATCGACTCGATGCGCCCCGAACTGCGCTACGACGCACGCACGGCCGAGATGGCGCGGCTGCTGATGGAAACGCCCGCCACCACCGCCGCTGCCGAGCCCGTGCAGGCGCTGGCGCGGCAGGCGGCGATCGACCTGCTGCCCGGCTGGGCGCAGCGCATGCACGGCTTCCGTCCCTCAGGCGTGGCGACGCCGCTGGTGCGCGCCGGAACCCGCGGCGTCGCACAGACGCTGCGCTGGGCCTTTCGGTAAGGCCGCCAAGGCTCTAGGTTCGGCGGCGATGACGACCCGCCGCGACACCTTCCGCATCGCCGCCGCGCTCACCGCCGCGATGGCCTTTCCTGCCACTGCCGCAGCACCCGCACCCGGGCTGCGCCGCCCGCCGCGGTTGCGCCAAGGCGACACCGTCGGGCTGATCGAGCCGGCGGGCTTTTCCAACGACAGCTACGATGTCGAGCTTGTCGCCGACACCGTCCGCGCGCTCGGCCTCGTCCCCAAGATCGCGCCCAATGTCGCCAAGCGTGACGGCTATCTCGCCGGCAGCGACCGGGAACGCGCCGCCGATCTGCAGGCGATGTATGCCGATGACAGCGTGCGTGCGGTGTTCGCGATCCGCGGCGGCTGGGGCTGTGCGCGCATCCTGCCCCACCTCGATTTCGCGGCGATCCGCGCCAGGCCCAAGCTGCTCACCGGCTTTTCGGACATTACCGCGCTGCATCTCGCCTTCGCCGCCCGCTGCGGCTTCACGACGATCCACGGCCCCAACGCCGCAAGCGCCTGGGGCGAGCTGTCGGTCAGGGCGTTCCGCGAGATCGCCTTCGACGGCGGCACTCCGACCCTCGTCAACCCGCCGGGCAAGGAGAACCGCCTCGTCCAGCGCGAAGGGCGGATCCGCACCTTCACCGGCGGCAAGGCGCAGGGGCGGCTGCTCGGCGGCAACCTCACCGTGCTGTCAGCGCTCGTCGGCACGCCCTATGTGCCCGATTTCACCGGCGCGATCCTCTTCCTCGAGGATGTCGACGAGGCCGAATACCGGATCGACCGGATGCTGACCCAGCTCCGGCTGGCGGGCATCCTCGGCAAGCTCGCGGGCGTCGTCTTCGGCCAGTGCACCGACTGCCGCGCGCGCAGCGGCGCGACGCTCGGCGGCTACACGCTCTCGCAGGTGCTCGAACAGCATCTGAAGCCGCTGGGCGTCCCCGCCTTCCAGGGCGCGCTGTTCGGCCATATCGCCGACCAGTTCAGCCTGCCGGTCGGCGTCCGCGCCGAGATCGACGCGGACACGGGCGCGATTCGCCTCCTCGAGCCCGCGGTGTCGTGACCCGGCAGCTGCGCTTCGGCGGCTTCGACTTCCGCCCTGACGACCGGCGGCTGGAGCGCGATGGCGCGGCGATCGACCTCAATGCGCGCTATCTAGATGCGCTCGACCTCTTGGTGCGCGAGCCCGGCGCGCTCGTCACCAAGGACCGCTTCATGGCCGAGGTCTGGCGCGGCGTGCCGGTGACCGACGAGGCGCTCACCCAGTGCATCCGCACGCTGCGCCAGCGGCTCGGCGACGATGCCGCCAACCCGCGCTTCATCGAGACGGTGCCCAAGCACGGCTACCGCTTCATCGCCGCGGTCGAGACCGGCGCAGCAGCCGCCACCGCGCTCGCCGCCCCCCTGCCCTCCCCCCTGTGGCGGACGATCCAGGCGGGCGTGGTCGGCGGGGCGGCGACCGGCGCGCTCGGCGGGCTGGTCTATGGCGCGATCCTCGGCGGCGCGGCCCCGGGGACGGGCGCGATCTCGACCATCGTCGTTCTGACCGTCCTGACGGCGCTGCTCGGCCTGATCGGCGGCGGCGCGGTGACCGCCGGGCTGGCACTGGCAGGCGGGGGCGGCGTGCGCGCGGTGGCGGGCGCGGGCGCGGGCGGCTTCCTGATCGGCGCGGTGGCGCGGCTTGTCGGGCTCGACGCCTTCGCGCTGCTGTTCGGCCGCGCGCCGGGTGACATCACCGGGGCGGGCGAAGGGGCGCTGCTCGGGCTGGCGATCGGCCTCGGCGTTCTGGCCGCTGAGCGTGGCCTCGCGATGCGCTGGGCGGTGGTGCTGGCGGCGGCGCTCGGCGCGAAAGCCGGCGTGACGGCGAGCCTGTTCGGCGGGCGGCTGCTCGGCGGCAGCCTCGCCGAGCTGGCGGCGCAGTTTCCGGCCTCGCGGCTGCGTCTCGATGCGCTGGCGGGGCTCGCCGGCGAGCCGGGCTTCGGCCCCATGAGCGCCGCGATCTCCGCCGGGCTCGAAGGCGCACTGTTCTGCGGCGGTGTCGCCTACGCGCTGCTGCGGCGGCCCGGTCCCCTTGCGGCGGCCTCCCCTGCGCATTAACCCTTGGCCCGTGCTCCTGACGCCCGACAGGCCCGTCGCCGCGGCCCGGCCGCTCATCGACCCGTTCGCGCGGGTCGTCTCCTATCTGCGCGTCTCGGTGACCGACCGCTGCGATTTCCGCTGCGTCTATTGCATGTCTGAGCACATGACCTTCCTGCCCAAGGCGGAGGTGCTGAGCCTCGAGGAGATCGACCGCGTCGCGTCGGCCTTCGTCCGCCGCGGCGTGCGCAAGCTGCGGCTGACCGGCGGCGAGCCGCTGGTCCGGCGCGGGATCATGGATCTCGTCCGCTCGCTCGGCCGGCATCTGGCGACGGGCGCGCTCGACGAGCTGACCCTCACCACCAACGGCAGCCAGCTCGGGCGCTACGCCGATGAACTGGCAGCGGCGGGTGTGCGGCGCATCAACGTCAGCCTCGACACGCTCGATCCCGACAAGTTCGCGCGGATCACGCGCTGGGGCCGGCTGGCGCAGGTGCAGGCCGGAATCGCCGCGGCCAAGGCGGCGGGGCTGCGGATCAAGATCAACACGGTGGCGCTGAAGGGCGTCAACGAGGACGAGATCGAGACGCTGATGGCGTGGTGCGCCGACGAGGGCCACGACCTGACGCTCATCGAGACGATGCCGCTCGGCGAGGTCGAGGAGGATCGCACCGACCGCTATCTGCCGTTGAGCCTTGTGCGCCAGCGGCTGGAGTCGCGCTGGACGCTCGACGATCTGCCCGACCGCACCGGCGGCCCGGCGCGCTATGTGCGCATCCGCGAAACGGGCCTGCGGATGGGCTTCATCACGCCGCTCACCCATAATTTCTGCGAAAGCTGCAACCGTGTGCGGCTGACCGCGACCGGCCAGCTCTACATGTGCCTCGGCCAGGGCGACAGCGCCGACCTGCGCGCCATCGTCCGCGCGCATGCCGGCGACGACGCGCTCGACGCCGCGCTCGACGAGGCGATCTCGCGCAAGCCCAAGGGCCATGATTTCGTCATCGAGCGGCGCGGCGCCGCCCCCGCGCTCGCGCGCCATATGAGCGTCACCGGCGGATGACGCGGCCGACCGACCGCGTCGCGCTCGTCGCCTCGCCGACGCCGCCCGCGCAGGAGGCGGCGGCGCAGCTGCGCGGCCTCTACGATTTCGTGCCAATTCAGGAGGCCAAGCTCATCGTCGCCCTCGGCGGCGACGGCTTCATGCTGCAGACGCTGCACGGCCTTCTCGATCGCCGGCAGTCGGCCCCCGTCTACGGGATGAACCTCGGCACCGTCGGCTTCCTGATGAACGAGTTCCACCCCGAGGGGCTCTTGGAACGGTTGGGCAAGGCCAAGGCGTTCACGCTGCACCCGCTGGCGATGGAAGCACGCACGGTGCGCGGCGAGCATGTCGTCAGCCCGGCGATCAACGAGGTGTCACTACTGCGCGAGACGCGTCAGGCGGCGAAGATCGAGATCTCGATCGACGGGCGCGTGCGGATGTCGGAGCTTGCCTGCGACGGTGTGCTCGTTGCGACGCCCGCCGGCTCGACCGCCTACAACCTGTCCGCCAACGGCCCGATCCTGCCGCTGCAAAGCGACTTGCTGGCGCTGACACCGATCAGTCCGTTCCGCCCGCGCCGCTGGCACGGCGCGCTGATCCCCGAAACCTCGGTGATCGAGTTCCGGATTCTCGAAGCCGGCAAGCGCCCGGTCAGCGCGGTCGCCGATCAGCTCGAGGTGCGCGACGTCGCCTCGGTGAAGATCAGCACCGACCGCAGCCTTGTGCTCCAGCTGCTGTTCGACCCCGAATATGCGCTCGACGACCGCATCGTGATGGAGCAGTTCCTGAGCTGAGCGCGCGTCCGTTTACGGATTAGGTGTTGGCACGCCGGGGGACGCTTGATATAGGCCCGCCCCACCACATTCCTCGGTAGCTCAGTGGTAGAGCATCCGACTGTTAATCGGACGGTCGTAGGTTCGAATCCTACCCGGGGAGCCAGTTCTTCCGCACGGAAAGAAGGCCTTGGCCGAGCCCACGCTCGCCAAGGCCTTTTTCGTGGTCGACCGCAGACATCGGCGGTCGTCGTAGCCAATCGTGGAACGTCGCGGCAGAGACTTGCCGCCGTCACCTGCCGCCGCGGCACCCGCGCGCCTCGAACTGCGACCGTGTCAGGTAGCGGCCGACGGGTTCGAACGGTCCGAGCACATCGCGCGCGAGCTGATCGGGGGTGATGTTGAGCGGGGTGTTGGCGAAGCCCGGATCGGGCGCGACATGGCGGAGCAGCACCGCGCCGTCGCCATCGGCGGGCGCATCGATCCAGGCGACCCCGCAGTCCGGCCGCGCGTTCGACGGCCGGCGCGCCGCCGGGCCGATGACGATGGTGTAGCGCCGGTCGCGGGCCAGCGGGATGGCCTCGTCCGCGACACAGGCGGCGGAGCGATCGGAGGGGTGGCGATAGGCGCAGATCGACCAATAGCGAACCTGCCCGACGCCCATGCGCCGCGCACCGTCGAGGGTGCGCGGGTGCGTCGGCGCGATTCCGCTGAGCACCAGCAGCTCGCCGCGCGCGAAGCTTGTCAGCGCATAGGCGTAGGCGTTGTCGCGATTGACGAGGAGATCGCCGCTGCTCCCCGGCGCGGCCGCCGAGCCGCGCCACTCGATGGGATCGGTGACCGCGCCGGGCCCGGGCGGGATGCGGGTCGGACCGAGGGTCTGGCGCATGTCGACGGTTCGGGGGTCGGGGCAATCCCCGCCGAGGGGCGTGCGGACGCCGTCCGGCGCGACCTTCCAGACGCGCGGAAGAGCGACGCCGCCGCCCGGCTTCGACCGGTCGGGCAGATAGATGCGGTAGAGCAGCCGGCCATCGAACGGCCCCTGCCCGACGACACCGCCGTCCATCCGCCCCGGGGCCGCCGCCGCCCATGGATCGATCTCGACCGAAAAGCCGCGGCGCACCGCGTGGCGACGGCTGCCGGGGCGATAGGGGTTGTCGGCGCCCGCTACGGGCTCGAGATCGACGTCGCGCGCCGCCGCCACCCCGGCATTGTCGCTGGCGCGGTGGAGCGCAAAGCTCATCTGGCGCGCGTGCGGAAAATCGCCCGCGAGCGCCAGCCGCTCACCCCGCTCGAGCCGGAACTCCGCGCGCCAGTAAAGGGTGTTGGTTTCGGGTAGCGCGAGATTACGCGGCACCGTCCAGAAGCAGGCGCCCGCAGCCGGCGTCGATGCGAGCAGCGCCGCGGCAGCCGCGATCCCCAGTCGCGAGCGGTGGGCGGGAGTCGGACCGGGGCGGCGAGCAGGCGCGGTCATCGGGGCGGCGACCTCTAGAGCAGCTGGTCGGGAAGGATGGTTCGCAAGGCCTGCCGGGTGAGCTGATCGACGATCTCGGCGGTCGTCAGCGGGCCGTCGGGCCGGTGCCAGCGCGCGAGCCAGAGGATGATCCCGAAGATCGCGAAGGTCGCGACCCGGGTGTCGAGGCCCTGCATGTGCCCCTGCGCCTTGATCTCGTTGAGCGTCGACCGGACGAACTGGAAATAGGCCGACTTGCGGGCGCGGATGATCGCCGCCTTCTCGTCGCTGAGCCCGGTCTGCTCCTCGAGGATCATCGTCAGCGGGTTGCCGACCGGCGTCACCACCTGGGTCACGCTTTCGAGATGCCCGCGGACGATGCGGCGGATGCGGGCGATGGGGTCGGCGATCGTCGCGGCCGGGCGGATCACATCGGCCTCGAGGCGGTCCATGCTGAACGTCATCAGCGTGAACAGCAGCTCCTCCTTGCTCGGCACGAAATGATAGAGGCCCGCCTTGGTGATCCCGACCGCGTCGGCGATGTTCGCCATCGAGGTGGCCGCGAAGCCCTTGGTGCAGAACAGCTGGGCCGCGTGGATGTAGATCTGCTCGCGCCGCCCGAGCAGGTTCGGCGCATCGCCCCCCTGCTCGTGCCAGATGTCGCGCGCGATCGCGCCGTTCGCTTCCATCGGACCTCGCGTCGGTCTCCGAACCCTGTCGCGCAACGCACTAGACAATAAAATGCAGCTTGGCTACCTACCGTTCGGTAAGTAGGGCCGCGCAGCCTGGAGACAACCCGGCGCACCCGAGCGGTCCGAGCAATTGGGGAGGCCATTGTGATTCTTCGCAAAACCATTCTGCTCTTCGCGTCGACGGCGCTGGTCCCGATGGCGGCCTTCGCCCAGTCGGCCCCCGCTGCGCAGACCGCGGCGAACGAGGACGAGCCGGCCGAGATCCTGGTCACCGCCCGCAAGCGCACCGAGCGGCTGATCGATGTCCCGACCGCGGCCTCGGTGATCGATGCGACGACCATCGCGGAGCGCGGCGGCGCCACCAATCCCGTCGAGCTGCTCGGCGGCCAGCCGAGCGTCCGCATCCTCGACACCGGCACCGCGATGACGACCGAGATCTCGCTGCGCGGCTCGCCGACCACCCGCGGCACGTCCGGCGATCCCAGCGTCGGCCTGTTCCGCGACGGCGCCTACATCGGCGGCGGCGGCTTCTCGGGCCGCAGCTTCGCGCGCATCGACCAGTTCGACATCGGCCGCGTCGAGGTTCTGCGCGGCACCCAGGGCGCGCTCTACGGCCGCAACTCGGTCGGCGGCGCGGTCAACATCGTCTCGGCGCAGGCGGAGTTCGACAACAGCGGCTGGATCAACACGCGCTACGCCTTCGGCAACGACCAGTTCCAGCTGCAAGGCGTCGTCAACACGATGCTGTCGGAGGAGGTCGCCATCCGCCTCGGCGTCGACCATGTCGACCAGAGCGGCGGCTTTTTCCGCAACGACTTCCTCAACACCAACCTCGACCGCAACGACTCGACCGGCGTGCGCGGCCAAATCCGCTGGCGCGACGAGAACACCGATCTGACGGTGCGCGGCGAATATTGGGACGGTCAGGTCCCGGTGATCAGCTTCCGCGTCTTCATCGACCCGCCCCGCGCCGGCTTCCCGCGCGGCTACATCCAGCCGGTGCGCACCTACCCCTGGTCGACCCCCAGCTTCTCGGCGCAGACGGTCGCCAGCGGCCTCATCAACCTGACGCAGGAGATGGGCTCGGTGACGCTGCGGTCGATCACGCAGTATCGTCAGCGCAAGGCCGACTATGCCTTCGACCTCGACGGCATCAACCCGGCCCTGCTCGCCACTCTGCGCGCGGCGGGCACGGTGACCGGCGCGGTCGACGCGGGCTCGGCGCAGGAGCGCAACGAGAACGCCGAGTTCTACACCCAGGACCTCAACCTGTCGGGCGATCTCGCCGAGGGGCGGGTGAAGTGGCTCGCAGGCGTCGAATATCTGCGCCTGACGTCGGTCTCCGAACAGCGCAACTTCCGCACGCCGACGGCTGCCAACACATCGCCGGGCACGCGCCAGCCGCTCGACATCGAGTTCAAGAGCTGGGCGACCTACGGTTCGCTCGACTATGCGATCAGCGACCGCGTCAACCTGATCGGCGAAGTCCGGCAGACGTGGGACGACAAGTCGGCGACGTCGCGCCGCTTCGATCTGGCGACCGGCCTGCCCTCGGGCGGCCCGGGCTTCGTGGTCGACTTCGGCAAGGACAGCTCCAACCTCAGCTACAACGGCACGCTGGCGTTCAAGCCGGCCGACGGGGTGACGCTCTACGCCAAGGTCGGCAGCTCCTATCGCGCCGGCGGCTTCAACCAGGATCTCGGCACCGCAAACCAGCCGATCCCGATTCCGGCGGCCTATGACGACGAGACCAGCACGTCGTTCGAGCTGGGCGCCAAGGGCCGGATCAGCCGGGCGACGACCTTCAACTTCGCCGCCTACCAGACCAACAGCACCGACATCATCGTCCAGCTCAACAACGGCTGCTTCATCGGCAGCACGGTGTGCAGCACCACGCCGGTCTCCTTCTCGTCGAACGGCGGCAAGGGCCGGGTGCGCGGCGCCGAGGCCGATCTCACCACCCGCATCGACCTCGGCGCGGGACGGCTGACGCTGACCGGTTCGGTGTCCCACCAGAAGGGCCGCGCCACCGCCGGCGCCTTCGACAACCAGCTGCTGCCGCAGATCCCGCGCTGGATCTACGGCGTCAACGCCACGCTCAGCCACCCGGTCGCAGGCGGCGCCACCGCGCTCATCAACCTTAACTACAACGGCCAGAGCGGCGGCGTGCACGATCTCGTCGCGCCGAACGCGCCGGCCCCGCTCGACATGGACAAGATCGACCTGTTCAATGCGCGCGCCGCCATCCGCTACGGCCGCTTCGACGCCGCGCTGTTCGTGTCGAACCTGTTCGACGTGACTTACGACGTCTTCCGCGGCGCCGGTGCGCGGCGCATCAACCCGCCGCGCAACTACGGGATCGAGCTGGGCATCCGCTGGTGATCCGCCGCTTCGCCGCGCTCGCGATCGGCCTCGCCGTCTGCACGGGACCGGCCGTGGCGAGCCCGGCGCAGGAGGCGGCCTGCGCCGCGGCCGCGAGCTATTCCGAGGCCCGGCGCGGGCTTGCGGTGTTCGTGCTCAAGGACGGGCGGCCGCTGTGCTTCGCGCTGGCCCCGGGCGTCTCCGCATCGGACGCCCACCCGCTCCATTCGGGCACCAAGAGCTTCGCCGGCGCGATGGCGGTGCTCGCCGCCGACGACGGGTTGCTCGACCTCGACGAACCGGTGGCGGCGACGATCACCGAATGGCGCGACGATCCGGTGCGCAGCCGCATCACCATCCGCCAGCTGCTGTCGCTTGTTTCGGGGATCGAGAGCACCATCGGCCGGCCGCCCGGCTATGCCGCGGCGATCGCCTCGGTACCCACTGCCGAGCCCGGCGCGCGCTTCTCCTACGGGCCCGCGCCCTTCCAGATCTTCGGCGAGGTCATGCGGCGCAAGCTCGCGGCCAAGGGCCTCGATCCCGACCCCAGCGTCTGGCTGACGCAGCGGCTGTTCAAGCCGCTCGAGCTTCGCGTCGGCGAGTGGCGGCGGACCCCCGAGGGCGATCCGCTGCTGCCGCAGGGCATGCTGCTGACCCCGACCGACTGGGCCAAGTTCGGGGAGTGGGTCCGGCTCGCCGGCCGGGAGGAGACGGCCGTCCCGCTACGCCGCCCCGAACTTCTGAAGGCCTTCGCGACGGGCACGACGGCGCTGCCCGGCTATGGCCTGACCTGGTGGCTGCCGCCCAAGCTCGCGGCGGGCGCGCGCGAGGGCCGCGTGCCCCGTGCAGCCATGCGGCTCGATTTCGCCTCTGCCACTGACCTGCCCGCCGATCTGATGATGGCGGCGGGTGCCGGGGATCAGCGCCTCTACGTATCGGCGAGCAAGGGGCTGACGGTCGTCCGCTTCGCACGGCTGACGCTCGCCGATCTCACGGCCCGTCCGGCGGGCCCGGACGAATGGTCCGATGTGGCCTTCCTCCGCCTCGTCGATGCGATTGTTGCTTCGGAAGGAAAGTGACGTGACCGACACCGCCGCCCCCGTCCGTCTCGCCTGGCACCGGCGCCATGTGCTCGCCGCGGCCGCCGGCGGCGCCGCGCTCGCCGCCGCCCCGTCCTGGGCGGCGGCGCCGGGCGACGCCGCCCTCGCCGCCGCCTTCGACTATGCCTATCCGCTGTTCGAGTTCAGCCGCGCCATGCAGCGCATCGGCGAGCGGGCGAAGCCGGGCACGCCGCTCGCCGAGCGGCTCAACCAGATCTTCCACCGCCGGGTGCTCGCCGACCACACCGCCCGGCAGGTGACCGCGCCCAACAACGACACGATCTACAGCTCCTGCTTCATGGACCTGTCGGGCGGGCCGATGATCCTCGGCGTCCCCGATGTGCCGGACCGCTACTTCTCGGTCAGTCTGATGAACGCGTTCACCGACAATTTCGCGATGATCGGAACGCGTGCGACCGGCGGCAAGGGCGGCACCTTCTGGATCGCCGGGCCGGACTGGCAGGGCACCGTGCCCGCCGGCGCCCGCCTGATCCGCTCGGAGACGAACGATATCTGGATGCTGATCCGGATCCTTGTCACCGGCCCGACCGATCTGCCGGCGGTCCACAAGGTGCAGGACGGCTTCTCGCTCGCCCCCGCGCCCGGCCGCGGCCCGGTCCGCCCGCTTGCCGTCCGCGCGGTCAACGGCGAGGACGCGGCGCAGGTCCTCGACGCCGCCGCCGAAATGCTGAGCCGCTCCCCCGACAGCGTCGGGCCGGCGCGGCGCTGGCGGCGCTTCGCCGAGGCCGGCGTGCGCCCCGCGCCCGGCGGCGTCTTCGCGACCTTGCCGCCGGCCCTGCAGGCGCGCTGGCGCGCGGCCGTGCCGGGGCTGGTCGCCGGGCTGCGCGCTTCGTTCACGGCGGCGGTGCGGCAGGTGAAGGGCTGGGCGGCGTCGACCGGCGAGGTCGGCGTGTTCGGCGACAACGACCATCTGCGCGCCGCTGTCGCGCTGAGCGGACTGGCGGCGCTGCCGCCTGAGGAGGCCCGCTATTTCAGCTCGGTCCGCGACAACGACCGTCGCCCGCTGGAGCCGGGCAGCCGCTACCGCATCCGCATTCCCGCCGCAGGCGTTCCCGTCGACGGCTTCTGGTCGGTGACCATGTATGCGGCCGAGCCCGACGGGCGCTATTTCTTCGTCGAGAACCCGATCGGCCGCTACGCCGTCTCCGACCGGACGCCGGGTCTGGTGCGCCGCGCCGACGGCTCGATCGACATCCTCATGTCACGCGAGCGCCCGGCCGAGCCCGACGTCAACTGGCTGCCGATGCCCGACGGGCCGATGCGCATCTCGTTCCGCTGTTACCTGCCGCAGGCGCCGATCCGCGACGGCCGCTGGACGCCGCCCCCGATCGAGCGGCTGTCGTGAGCCGCGGCCGAGCGTCGCGCCGGCAGGTGATCGCGGCAGCGCTCGCCGGATCGTCGATGCTGGCGCTGCCGCGGATCGTCCATGCCGCACCGAACACCGCCGCGCCAGAATGGGGCCACTACGCCGGCAATCTCGCGGCGCACAAATATGCGCCGTTCGACCGGATCGATGCGGGCAACGCCGCCCGGCTCGGTGTCGCCTGGACGTGGGACTCCCCCGACGCGGCCATCCTCGACGCCAATCCGGACCTGAAGCCCGGCGAGTTCCAGTCGACGCCGGTGCTTGCCGAGGGCCTGCTCGTCACCAGCACCGCGATGTCGCAGGTGGCGGCGCTCGATCCCGCGACCGGCCGCACGGTCTGGACCTTCGATCCGGAAAGCTGGCGCAAGGGCCCCAACACCACCAAGGGCTTCGTCCACCGGGGCATCGCCGTCTGGGGGCGCGGCCGCACCGCACGGGTGATCCTCGCCACCGGCGACGGCCGGCTGATGGCGCTCGACCTCCGGAGCGGCAAGCCCATCGCCCGCTTCGGCGAGGGCGGGGTCGTCGATCTGCGCCGCGTCGGCATGGTCCGCCCGGCGCCCGACGATCCCGGTATCTTCGGCATCACCTCGCCGCCGCTGGTCGCCCGCGACACCGTCGTCATCGGCAGCTACATCGACGACCGCGCCGACGGGCGGCTGATGCCGCGTGGCGATATCCGCGCCTTCGATGCGCGCACCGGCAAGCTGAAATGGGTGTTCCACACCATCCCTCTCGACGGCCAGTTCGGCGTCGAGACATGGCAGGATGGATCGCACCGCCGCACCGGCAACGCCAATGTCTGGGCGCCGATGAGCGCCGATCCCGAGCTCGGGATCGTCTATGCGCCGGTGTCCACCCCGACCAACAACTTCTACGGCGGCCACCGGCCGGGCGACGGCCTGTTTGGCGACAGCCTTGTCGCCATCGATCTCGAAACCGGCAAACGGCGCTGGCACTATCAGATCGTCCACCACGGCGTCTGGGATTACGACCTGCCGGCCGCGCCGATCCTCGGCGACGTCGTCATCGACGGCCGCCCGCGCCGCATCGTCATGCAGGTCACGAAGCACGCCTTCCTCTTCGTCTTCGACCGCGTGACCGGCGAGCCGATCTGGCCGATCGAGGAGCGCCCGGTGCCGGCCTCCACGCTGCCCGGCGAGCGCACGAGCCCCACGCAGCCGCACCCGACCTGGCCGCTGCCCTTCGACCGCCAGGGCGTGACGCCGGACTCGATCATCGACTTCACCCCCGAGTTGCGCCGCGAAGCCGAGACAGCGCTCGCGGGCTATGTCCATGGATCGATGTTCACCCCGCCATCGACCAAGCCGACGATCATCCTGCCGAGCTTCGTCGGCGGCGCGAACTGGAACGGCGCGGCCTTCGATCCGGAGACCGGGCGTATCTTCATCCCGTCGGTGAACCTTCCGCTCCAAATCACGCTCGACGAGGCGGGCGAGATCCGCATGGCCGAGCGCGGCGAGGTCGAGGTCGCGGGCGCCCGGGTCATCGCCCGCGGGCCGAAGGGTCTGCCGCTGGTCAAGCCGCCCTACGGTCGTACGACCTGCATCGACATGACGACCGGCGCGCATCGCTGGATGACGCCGAACGGCCGCGGGCTCAGCCGCTTCCCGGCGTTCCAGGCCTATCACCCGGCCGATGCGGGTTCGTTCGGCCGGTCGCATGTGCTGGCGACGAAGACGCTGCTGTTCGT
>JADCGM010000347.1 GCA_020249025.1 Alphaproteobacteria bacterium | reverse complement strand
TCGCGCTCGTCGATTCCGGCAACACGGCCGCCGCGGTCGCGCTCGTCCGCTCGGGCGAGGGTCTGAAGACGATGAACGCGATCCGCGAGCGCTTCGCGACGCTGAAGGAGGTCGAGGCGCGCAACCTCGCAGCCCGCACCGAGGAGGCGTCGCGCGCCGCGGCGACGGAGGCGCAGTCGATGTATGCGGTGATCGCGGTCGGCGTCGCGATGCTGCTCGTCGCGGCGCTGCTGATGACCGCGGCCATTCGCGGCGCCATCGACGAGCGTGTCGCCGGGATCGCCGCCCGCGGACAGGTCCGCGTCATCCAGTCTGGCAAGCCGAGTGCGGCCCCGCCCCCGACGCCGGTCGAGGCGCCGAGGGCGGAAACCGTTCGCGCCAGCGTCTAGCGACGCAGCGCCGCGCCCGACGCGCCCGTCGGGGCGCTGGCCGGGATCGCTTCGGCGACGGTCGAGCTGCCGGTCGAGAAGGTGCCCTTCACGACGCGGTTGCGCGGCTCTTCCACACCATCGGCGGTCGGCACCGGCAGCTGCGTCTCGCCGAGCGCCTGCGCATCGATGCGCGCGGCCTCGACGCCGGCCGCGATCAGCGCCTGACGCACGGTCTCGACGCGACGCTCCGACAGGCGCTGGTTGTAGCCGAGCGAGCCGGTGCGCGAGGCATGGCCGATGAGCGACACCCGCGCCGACGGATTGGCGAGCGCCTGGCGCGCCGCCTCGGCGATGAGCTGCTGGCCCTCGGCCGTCAGCGTCGCCTGATCGAAGTCGAAATAGGTGTTGAACTCGGTCGGCTGCACCTGCTGCGTACCCTGCACGGCGACGGTCAGCGTCGTCTGGCACGGACGCGCCTGGTCGGCAGGGGCCGGCGGCAGGCCGTTCTTGAGGTTGTCGCAGGCGACCTGCTCGACGGTCATGCCGCGCTGCGGCTCGTTGGTCCACGCCACCGGCATCAGACCGCGGCCGTGGGTCATCGCCTCGCGGAACAGCGGCTCGGCGAGGTCCATGCGGCCGAGCCGCTGGTAGACCGCGCCGAGGTTGAGCTCGGCGAAGGCGTCGTTCGGCTGGCGCTCGGCGGCCTCGGTCAGATAGGCGCGCGCATCCTCCAGATCGTTGGCGAGCAGCGCCTTGAAGCCCGGGTGCTTGGGCGTCACCAGCGTCGACTTCGGCGGGTTGGGGGCATCGGCCGGCTGCTCCGGAAGCGAGCGGGCGTCGACGGCGGCGGCCATCATCGCGGCGGCCGAAAGGGTCAACAACATGCGCAACTTGGACATCGGTACACTCCACCACTGACAAACATCACGGACCGCCGGACGGTCGCGGGCGGCAACGCGTCGGCGGGTGTGGCGTCAATGTTTCGAAGGTGGAATTGTTCCGGGCCTAGCGGATCGCACCGCGCCGCTTGAGGGTCGGCAGCAGCAGCAGCCCGGCCAGGATCGGGAAGCGCCGCTGCCAGGGCCGGATCTCGATGGCGACCCCCGAATGACGCGCGATCTTCCATGCGAGATAGTCGATGCCGCCGTCGAAGGTCAGGCTCGCCTTGGCCAGCCGCAGCACCGACAGCAGCTTGCCCTCGATCCGCCGGCGTCGCCACGCCCGCTCCCCCGCCGCGCGGTCGGCCGGTTCGGAAAAGCTGATGCGCTCGCCGTCGATCCGCGCCGCCAGCCCGGCCCGCGCCAGCGCCGGACCGGTGACGGCGCGGTAGCGCTCCGGCGCGGTGTCGTAGATGGCGATGCCGCGGCCCTGCCGTTCGGAACGGAGCTCGGCCTCGTAGGTGAGCGCGAACGCCCGGGTCCAGAGGTCGCGCGCGTCGAGCTGGTCGGGCAGCATCGGCCGCGCCGCCGCGAGCAGGGTCGCCGGCGCGTCCGACACCGCCTGCACCGTCCGCGCCCGCGCCCGCGCGTCCCGGCACCAGACCAGCGCCGCCGGCTGGGCGAACCGGGCCCAGACGGACACGTTGCGGGTCGCGGTCGAGGCCAACCGCGCAAAGTCGGCGACCGTCAGAACCGCATATTTGGCGACCAGGCCGCCATGTTCGAAATAGAAGACGTTGGGCGGGATCAGCCGGTTCGCGGTGGCCATCCAGCGCTTGTCGTAAGCATGGGCGTAGTCATCGACGAGCAGGTAGAAATCGAGCATCAGCCCCTCGAGCCGCTGCTCGCGGAGACATGATCCGTAGAACAGCACCGCCTCCGACGCGCCGCCGTAGCGGGCGGCGAGCGCCGCAGCCATGTCGCGGACCGCGCCGGCGACCGGCGCATCGAGTTCGGCCGCGACGAAGGCGGTCAGCGCCGGCATGCGCGGCGGCTCAGGCGGCGGCGAGGCTGAGGAAGGGCACGGGCGCGGTCGGCGTCAGCACGATCGCGCGGCCCGACGCCGCCTCGAACAGCTCGCCGTCGAGGATCACGCTCGGGCGCTCGCCCTCGATGCGGATCTCGTCGCCGCGCTCGAGGTGGAAACCGCGGAAGCGGCTCTTGTCGAGCCGGCCGAGGATGGCGTTGACGATGCCCTTCAGCACCGCCGACCGCCGCTGCTCGATCGCCATCAGCTTCAATGAGCCCGAGCGGTCGAAGCCGTGGCTGCGCATGTTGAGCAGCAGCCGTTCGAGCGTCGTCACCATCAGCACGAGGAAACGGCCCTGAAGTTCGCCGCCGCGCGCCACCGAGATGCGCAGCTTGCCCGGCCGGATCGCGCCATGCTTGCCGCCGACCAGCACGCTGAACAGCAGCGTCACCGCGGTGATGAGGTGGCTCAGCCAGTTGGGCAGGCCGAGCGGATAGATCTTGTTGCGGCAGAACAGGATGCTATCGGCAAGCCCCGCCCCGCCGAGGAACATGCCGAGGACCGGACGGGTGTTGCGACCATCCGACAGCGCAATGAGCTGACGCGCGACAACATGCGGCCGCACGTCGGCGTCGACGATCGTCAGGATCTGATCGAGCGCGCCGATCGGATCGCCATGCGCGCCAAGATCGAGCGCGATCAGGTTGGTCTTGCCGTTCGGCAGCACGGCCACCGGCGGCGGCGCGCCGTTGAAATGGCCGCCGTGGTAGATCTCGGTCAGCGTCGCCTGAACGGTGCCGTCGCCGCCGTTGACGACGATGGCGGCGGGCTTGACCCGGGCCATCGACAGCAGCGCCGTCGGCACCTCCTCGATGCTCTCGACCTCGTAGTGGAAGATATTCGGATGCGCCGCGACGAACTCGCGGATCCGCGGCAGCAGCGCGCGGTTGCCCGTCGACTTCGGATTCGACAGGAGCGCGACCACCGCCATCGCCTAGCGCGCCTCCGCCACGGGACCGATCGAGAACAGCCCGTTCTTGTAGTTCAGAACGATGTCGATCCGCTTCACGCCGGGACCGACGTCGATCGCGACGTCGTCGAAATCGGGCTTCGGATTGGGCAGCCGCAGCTTGGGATTGCGCGAGAAGCCGCCGCCGTCGCTCCAGCCGGACTTGCCGTTGCCGTCGCGGTCGTGGCGCACGGCGACGCCATAGGTGCCGGGGCCCGGCACCTCGATGCAGACGTGCATGTCGCCGGCCGGGCTCACCGGCACCTCGATGCGGCGCAGCTTCGACCCCTTGTCGAGGAAGCGCTCCGGGTCGTTGCCATAGGTCTGGACGCGCAGCTTGCCGGTCCGGCTCTTGAAGCCGTGGACGCGGGCGAGCACCGCCGATCCCGAGGCAGACGGCGCACAGGCCGCCGCATCGGCGCCGAGCACATCCTGGGCGCGCGCCGGCACGGCATAGGCGGTTGTTGAGAGCACGAGCCCAATGGCCGCCCCCAGCCCCCCCAAAGTCCAGCTTTTGCGCATGACCAAGTTTCTCCGGCGGGCTATACGCTGGCCACAAAGCCGGCCCGTCCACGCTTTCCATATCGGGACGGGATGCGGCGGAAGTTTGACCAGAGGGCGACGAAAACTTGCGGCTGTTCACGCGCTTCGACCGCTATCTCGCCCGTCAGATCGCTGTCCCGCTGACGGCGACCCTCGTCATCGCGGCGATGCTGCTTCTGCTCGACAAGATGCTGAAGCTCTTCGACTTCGTGGTGACGGAGGGCGGGCCGGTCTCGGTCGTCTGGCGGATGCTCGGCAGCCTGCTGCCCGAATATCTGGCGCTCGGCATCCCGGTCGGGCTGTTGCTCGGCGTGATGCTCGGCTTCCGCGGAATCGCCTTGTCGAGCGAACTCGATGCGCTGCGCTCGGTCGGCGTCTCCTACAACCGCCTGCTCGTCGTGCCCTATTGCTTCGCGGCGGCACTGGCGCTGGTGAACCTCGCCATCGTTGGCTGGGTGCAACCGCTGTCGCGCTATAATTACGAGGGGCTGCGCTTCGAGTTGCGCTCCGGCGCGCTCGGCGCCTCGATCAAGGTCGGCGAGTTCACCAACCTCGGCAAGCGCATGACGCTCCGGGTCGAAGAAAGCCATGAGGGCGGGCGCGATCTGCGTGGCGTCTTCGTCCGCGCCGAAAGCGCCGACGGCCGGTCCGTGGTCGCCACCGCCGATCGCGGCACCTTCCTCGCCACCGACGATCCCGACGTCATCCTGCTGCGGCTGACCAGCGGCGTGCTCGTCCACGACGATCCGCGCTACGTCTCGCCGCGCACGCTGCGCTTCACCGTCAACGACCTGCCCATCGACCTGCCGCGCATGGAGGGCTTCCGCAACCGCGGCGAGGGCGACGGCGACGAGCGCACGCTGCCCGAACTCGTCGCCGCCAGCAGTGGCCCCGATCCTGAGGATGCGCGTGTCAGCCTCGCGACGCTCCAGCGCCGCATTGTCCAGTGCGTCGTGATGCTGGTGCTGCCATTGCTTGCCGTGGCGCTGGCGGTGCCGCCCAAGCGCTCGACATCGGCGCTCGGCATCTTTCTCGGCATCGTGACGATCGTCACCTACCACAAGATCACCCAGTACGCCGAACGCATGGGCCAGATCGGTCGCGTCGATCCCATCGTCGCGCAGTGGGTGCCCTTCGTGCTGTTCTGCGCGCTGTGCGGCTGGCTCTACTATGTCCTCGCCTTCCGCCCCGGCGGCCAGCCGCTCGGCGCGCTCGAGCGCGGCATCGGCCAGATCGCCAAGCTGGTGCAGCGGCTTGTCAAATGGCGGCGGCCGCGCCGCGCGCTCAGCCCGGCGGAATAGAGCCGTGACGCCGCTGCTCTCGCCCTTCCCGTCGAAGACCATCGCGCTCTACGCCGCGCGCATGTTCATCGTGCGCACGCTGGCCTTCGCGCTCGGGCTCGCCATCGTGCTGCAGACGCTCGATCTGCTCACCGAATCGGGCAAGATCCTCGCGGTCGCGGGCAACGACGAGAGTTCGCTCTGGCTCTACGTCGGGCTGCGTTTCCCGCAGATCCTGTCGTTCGCACTGCCCTTCTCGGTGCTGCTCGGCACGCTCGTCACCTTCCTGACGCTCAACCAGAACAGCGAGGTGACGATCTTCAAGGCGGCGGGCCTGTCGGCGCACCAGATCCTCATGCCGCTGACCGCCGCGGCCTTCGGCATCACCCTGTTCACCTTCGCCTTCAACGAGCTGCTGCTGGTACGCACCAACGCCCGCCTCGCCGCCTGGCAGGCCGCCGATTATGGCGCGACCCCGGCCGACGGCTCGGTCACCCGCGCGGTCTGGGTGCGCGAGGGCTCCGACCTCATCCTCGCCCAGCGGGTCGACGGGTTCGACGAGGATGTGGTCCTCAACAACGTCACCATCTACGACCGCACCGGCAACCGGCTGACCGGGATCATTCGCGCCGTGAAGGCGCGGCCGGCGCCCGGCGGCTGGCGGCTGTCAGGCGTTCGCGGGTTCGACATGGAGACCGCGAAGGTCACCACCGCGCCGTCGCTGTTCCTCGCCCTGCCCGTCGCGCCCGAGCGCTTCACCGGCGCGGTCGTCAAGGCCGACCAGATGCCCTTCTGGGAACTCGTCGGCGCGATCGAGAACCTCAAGGCCGCCGGCCGCCCCACCGCCCAGCTCGAGGGCGCGCTCCATCACAAGCTGTCCGGGCCGCTCTCGGCGATCCTCATGCCGCTGCTCGGCTCGGTCGCCGCCTTCGGCCTCGCCCGCTCGGGCAAGCTGTTCGTCCGCGTCGTCGCCGGCATGGCGCTCGGCTTCGGCTTTTTCGTCGCCGACAATTTCATGCTGGCGATGGGCAATTTCGGCGCGGTGCCGCCGGTGCTCGCGGCCTGGCCGCCGATCCTGCTGTTCGCACTGATCGGCGAGGCGCTGCTGTTCCGGACCGAAGAATGACCGGGCCGGGGGAATGAGCGAGGCCGACGCGCCCGCCGACATCGCCAAGCACGAAGTCGCCCGCGGCGCGGGTACGGTGGCGCTGTCGCGGCTCGGCGCCATCGTCGAGATCGTCACCACGCCGATCTACACGTGGCTGTTCGGCGTACCGGCGTTCGGCTTCTACACGGTGCTGTGGTCGGTGGTGAACCTCGCCTCCAACTGCGTCGACCTCGGCTTCACCGCCGCACTCCAGCGCGTCGTCCCGCAGGCCGACGACGAGACCCGCGCGCATGCCGCGCTGAAGCTCGCGCTGCTCGTCGGGCTGGTCCCCAGCACGCTCGTCGCCATCGCCGTGACCCTGCTCGCCGGACCGGTCAGCGGCCTCTTTAACGTCGCGCCGGCCGACCGACCGCAGGCGGCGCTGGCGGTGGCCGTCTTCGCCTGGGCGCTGCCGCTCTGGACCTTCAGCGAGATCGCGACCGCTGCGCTCCGCGCCCGCCGCGCCTTCGGCCCCGAAGTGCGGCTGCGCATCTTCTGGGAGCAGATCGTCCGGCTCGTCCTGGCGCTCGTCGCCTATGCCGCCGGCATGACGACGATGGGGCTGTTCGCCGCCCATATCCTGTCGCTCGCCATCGTCTGCGTGCTCGCGCTGCGCCTGATCGCCCGCTACTACGACTGGCAGTTGCTGTGGCGCGCCCCGCTCGATCGCGCGGTGCTGAAGACGATGCTCGGCTTCGGCCTGTCGATGATGCCCAACGCGCTCGCCCGCCGCGCCTTCTTCGATCTGCCGCCGATCCTGCTCAACCTCATGCTGCCGGGCGCGGCCGGCGCGACCGCGGCCGGCCTCTACGCCATCGCGCGCAAGGTCTCGAGCGTGCCACAGATCATCCGCAACACCTTCAACTACGTCATGGCCCCGCTCGCCTCGGCGCAGGCCAAGCTCAACCGCGCGGCCATCCAGCCGCTCTATGCCTTCGCCACCCGCCTCTCGATGGCGCTGTCGGTGCCGGTCGCGGTCGCCCTCGTGCTGCTCGGCGACGGCATCCTCGGCCTGTTCGCGCCGGGTGCGGAGGCGGCGCTGCCGATGCTCGTCGCCCTCGTCGTTGCGCGCGGAATCGAGGCGGGCGTCGGCCCCGCCGGGCCGGTCCTCGACGTCATCGGCCGCAGGCGATGGCTGCTGTTCAACGCGCTCGCCGGGCTCGCGATCTGGCTCGGCCTCGCCGCCGTGCTGGTGCCGCGCTACGAGGGGCTCGGCATGGCGATCTCGGTCGGCAGCGGCATGGTCGGCTCGTCGCTGCTGGCGCTCGTCCAGCTGCGCGTCGCCGACCGGCTGGATGCACTTTCGCCGCGTCTCGCGCTCGGCCTCGGCGTGTCGGCGCTGACCGGCGCGGCGATGTGGGGCGGGGCCGTCCTCACCTTCGATCTCGGCGAGTGGGTCCAGTCCGGCATCGTCCTGGCGCTGCTCTTCCCGGCGCTGTGGCTCGGCCTGCGCTTCGGGCTCACCGCGCACGACCGCGAGGCGCTGGGCCGCGCCGGACGCACGCTGCGCCTCGTCTGATCGAACCTTTTCGCCACCGTATCCGTTCCAGTCCCCGAAACCGTCAATTCGGCGTCGGGTGCTTATGCTTATGTCGTGGGGAGCCCCCCGGGCTTCGGTCGCGTTCCTGTTCATCGGCGGACCGCATCAGGTGTTTCACACCGCGCCGGTCGCTGCCGAACTATCGCGCGACGGCGATGTCCGCGTCGACTGCCTCCATGCCGACCCGGACAGCGGCGCGCTCATCGAACGCGTCGTCGACTGGACCGACGCCGACGATCTGCAGGTCGCCCCGCTTGATCGCCCCTGGCTCGCCGATGCGCTGGCCGGCCTCAGCGGCAGGACGAGCGCCTCGAAGCTGCCACTGCTCGCCGCCAACCGCCGCCGCCTCGCCGATTACGATGCGATCGTCGTCCCCGAGCGCACCTCGGCGGCACTGAAGCGCATGGGGGTGACGCGGCCCCGCCTCATCCATTTCCGCCACGGCGCCGGCGACCGCGCGCCTGCATCGGAGGCGCGGTTGAACCAGTTCGATCTCGTCGTCGTCCCCGGCGAGAAGGACCGCCGCCGTGCGCTCGGCCATGCCGTGACGCCCGACCGGCTCGCGGTCGGCGGCTATGTGAAGCTCGATCTCATGGCGCGCGCCGGGGCCGCCCCGCGCCCGCTGTTCGGCAACGGCCGCCCAACCGTATTGTACAACCCGCATTTTGACCGCGGCCGCGGCTCGTGGGATGGACTCGGCCACGCCGTCATCTCGGCCTTCGCCGCGCAGGACCGCTACAATCTCGTCATCGCGCCGCACATCCGCCTGTTCGAGGACGCGGGCGACGCCGAGCGCGCCGCCATCGAGGCGCTCGCTGTGCCGGACCGCATCCGCATTGATCTCGGCTCGGAGGCCTCTGTCGACATGACCTATACGCTCGGCGCCGACATCTACCTCGGCGACATGTCGAGCCAGGTCTACGAGTTCCTCGCCCGCCCCCGCCCCTGCGCCTTTCTCGACGCGCACGGCGTCGCTTGGCGCGACGACCCGCGCTACGCCTGCTGGCATCTGGGCGAGGTCGCGAGCGCGCCCGGCGATATCCTCGCCGCGGTCGGCCGCGCCGTCGCCGCGCAGCCGTTGCGCCTCGCCTGCCAGCGGCTGGCGCTGCTCGACGCCTTCGGCCCGGCCACCCGCGGCGCGGCGCGGCGCAGCGCCGACATCGTCCGCAGCGCCATCGGCCTCGACAGCCCCGCCGCCGCGCCGGTCCGCGCCGCGTCCTAAATCCGCCGTATTGCGTTGACACCTGCGGCCCACCGACATCGTGGAAGGCGAACCGCGTTGACTGCTGCTGGGCTCACGATCCGGCCGGTGGAGTCCCCGGCCGATCTCAAGGCGTTCATCGAGCTGCCGTTCCGGCTTTACCGGAGCGATCCGAACTGGGTCGCGCCGCTGAAAAACGAGGTGAAGGACCTTCTCACCCCCAAGGGCAATCCCTGGTTCGAGCATGCGCGCGCCCGCTTCTGGCTCGCCGAGCGCGGCGGCGAGGTCGTCGGGCGCATCTCGGCGCAGGTCGACGATCTTGTGCTCAAGCACATGGGGACGGGGACCGGCCAGTGGGGCATGTTCGAATGCGTCGACGACAAGGCCGTCGCCGACCTGCTGCTGGACACCGCGGAAGCGTGGCTGCGCGAAAAGGGCATGACCCGCGCGCTCGGCCCCTTCAGCCTGTCGGTGTGGGACGAGCCCGGCCTGCTCGTCAAAGGCCATGACATCGCGCCGACCGTGATGATGGGCCACCACCTCGCCCATTACGAGGCGCTGGTGGAGGGCCACGGCTATGCCGGGGTCAAGGACCTCTACACCTACGAGCTGCCGATCCTCGGCTTCAACGACAAGGTGAACCGCATCGTCGCGGCCGCCGAGAACTCGTCGCGCATCCGCATGCGCCAGGTCGACAAGTCGAAGTTCGATTCCGAGGCCGCGCTCATCCTCGACATCCTCAACGACGCCTGGTCCGACAACTGGGGCTACATCCCGCTGACCCCGTCCGAGGTCGCGCATGTCGGCAAGAAGCTGAAGCCCATCGTCTACGAGGACCTCATCCGCATCTGCGAGCTGGACGGCGAGCCGGTCGCCTTCATGATCACCCTCCCCGACCTCAACGAGCTGATGAAGGATTTGAACGGCGAGCTCTTCCCCTTCGGCTGGGCGAAGCTGCTGTGGCGGCTGCGCGCGCCGAAGGTCGAGCGCATGCGCGTACCCTTGATGGGGGTGCGCAAGAGCGTTCAGGGTTCGCGCTTCGCCTCGTTCATGGCCTTCCTGATGATCGAGCACATCCGCCGCGCCGCGGTCGCCAACTATGGCGCGACCAAGGGCGAGATCGGCTGGATCCTCGACGACAACGGCCCGATGCGCAGCATCGCCGACGTCATCGAAAGCGAGATCACCAAGATCTACCGCGTCTACGAGCGCGCGCTGTAGTCCGCGCCGCACCCGTCCGGTTGGCCGGGTAGCCGCGCCCCGCGGCCGGGCGCAGTGTCGCCGTCATGACCGGCCGGACACCCGCCCCACGCCGCCCGCCAGGCTCCCGCGCGCCGCACCCTGCCCGGCTGCCCGTGCTGATGGTCGTGGTCGCGGGCCTGCTCATCTTGGCGCTGCTGAGCGCAGGCGCGAAGCCGCCGGCCGCGACCGCCGCGACCGCGCATAGCGCAAAAGCATCGCCGCCGGCCGCCGCCGCCCGGGACGCGCCGCGCCCCAAGCGATGTCCGCGCCACTTCCCCGACTGCGGCGTCGGCCCCGCCACCGAGGCGACAGCGCTCGCCATGCTCGCGACCAGCGTCAGCCCGCTCGACAGCGTCTATCTCTACGCCGAGGCCGGCGACGGCTGGCAGCGCGGCCGCGTCTACGACGTCTTTGAAGACCATCTGGAGCCGCGACGCCTGAACAACGGCCTCGCCGCCACCATCGACCACCTCTGGCAGATACCCGCCGCCGGGCGGAAATGGACCAGCGTCGAACTGACCGTCGCCGACGGCCACTTCCGCATCGCCTTCGAATATGACGAACCCCCGCCCCCCGCCAAACAGAGCGTCACCCGCCGCGCCGACGCCAAGGCGAGGGCGAAGTACCCGGATCTGCCGATCTGGCGCGCTGGCAAGGCGCCGCGGCAGGCGCCCGCCGAGGAACAGGCGCTCGACGAACTCCCCAAAACCTGATCCGGGAGGGACCGGCCGACGCCGGCCCCGAGACCCTACGCTGCCTCGTCGAACTGCAGCTTGGCCAACCGGGCGTAGAGGCCGCCGCCCGCCATCAGGGCGTCGTGGGTGCCCTGGGCGACGATGCGGCCGCGGTCCATGACGACGATGCGGTCGGCGTCGCGGACGGTCGCGAGGCGGTGGGCGATGACGAGCGTGGTGCGCCCGACCATGAGGCGTTCAAGCGCGGCCTGGACGAGCTGTTCGGACTCGGCGTCCAGGGCGCTCGTCGCCTCGTCGAGCAGCAGCACGGGTGCGTCGCGGAGCAGCGCACGGGCGATGGCGAGGCGCTGGCGCTGGCCGCCCGACAGGCGTGCGCCGGATTCGCCGAGGAAGCTGTGGATGCCCTCCGGCAGGTCGCGCAGGAACTGCGCGGCGTTGGCCGCCTCGGCCGCCGCCCACACCTCGGCCTCGCCGGCCTCGGGGCGGCCGTAGAGGATGTTCTCGTAGGCGGTGGCCGCAAAGATAACGCCCTCCTGCGGCACCAGCGCGACATGGCGGCGGAGGTCGTGCGGATCGGCCGCGGTCAGCGGCACGCCGTCGAGCCGGATCGCGCCCGCCTGCGGGTCGTAGAAGCGCTGGATGAGCTGGAACAGCGTCGATTTGCCTGCACCCGACGGCCCGACCACCGCGACCGTCTCGCCGGGCGCGATATCGAGATCGAAATCGAGCACCGCCGGCGCATCGGGACGCGACGGATAGCGGAACGTCACGTTTTCGAAGGTCAGCCGCCCGGCGACGCGCGCGGGTAGCGGCACCGGGTCGGCGGGGGCGGCGATGCTCGGCCGCGCCGCCAGCAGCTCCTCCATCCGGCTGGCCGCGCCGGCGCCACGCATGACGTCGCCATAGACCTCGGTCAGAGCCCCGAACGCGCCGGCGACGATGGCGGCGGTCAGCACGAAGGCGGTGATCTCGCCGCCGGTCATGTTGCCGGCGATGACGTCGCGCGCGCCTTCCCACAGCACCATGACGATCGCGCCGAAGATGAGCGCGATGACGATGGCGGTCATCGTCGCGCGCGTGCGGATGCGGCGCTTGGCGGTGGCGAAGGTCGCCTCGACCGCGTCGCCGAAGCGCTTGGCCTCGGCCGATTCCTGCGTGAACGCCTGAACGATGCGGATCGCGCCCAGCGCCTCGGAAACGATGGCGCCGACGCCGGCGATGCGGTCCTGGCTGGCGCGCGACAGGTTGCGAACGCGGCGGCCCATGATGACGATCGGCGCGATCACGAGCGGGATGCCGAGGAGCAGCATCGCCGCCAGCTTCGGCCCCAGCGTGAACAGATAGCCGAGGCCGAGCACACCCATCACGAGGTTGCGCAGCGCCACCGACACCGAGGTGCCGACGACCTGTTCGATGATCGCGGTATCGGACGTCAGCCGCGAGGCGATCTCGGACGGCCGGTTCTCCTCGAAGAAGCTCGGATCGAGCGTCAGCAGATGCGCATGCACCGCGCGGCGCAGATCGGCGACGACACGCTCGCCCACCAACGACACGAAGTAGAAGCGCACCGCCGTCGCCATCGCCAGCACCGCGACGATGCCGAGCATGCCGACGAAATAGGGCTGGATCGACGCCGCGGTCTCCGCCCCGAAGCCCTTGTCGACCATCTGCTGGAAGCTGCGCGGGATGGCGACGGTCGCCACCGCCGCGACCAGCAGCGACGCCGCTGCCGCCACCAGCTGCCACGGATAGGCCTTGGCGAACCGCCAGATCAGCGCGAGGCGGGAGAGCGGCTTGGACGGACGCGACGCGTCGGCAGGAACGGAGGCCATGCGGGGCGTGTAGCAGGGGGTTGAGTGCGGCTCAATGCGCGTTGGCCCTGCCTTGGCGTCAGGGCGGGGATCGCCTCAGCGCGCGGTCCAGCCGCCGTCCATCGCCAGCGCCGCGCCGGTGATCGAGCGGCCGGCCTCTGAACACAGGAAGTTCGTCAGGGCTGCGACCTCGGCCGGTTCGATGAACGCCTTGTTGGGCTGGGCGGCGAGGATGACGTTGCGGATGACGTCCGCCTCGCTCATTCCGTGCACCTTTGCCTGATCCGCCACCTGCCCCTCGACGAGCGGGGTGCGCACATAGCCGGGGCAGATCGCGTTCACGGTCACGCCCGTCTCGGCCAGCTCCAGCGCGATCGACTTGGTGAAGCCGACGATGCCGTGCTTCGCCGCGACATAGGCCGACTTGAACGGCGAGGCGACGAGGCCATGCGCGCTGGCGATGTTGACGATGCG
>JADCGM010000346.1 GCA_020249025.1 Alphaproteobacteria bacterium | reverse complement strand
CCGGCGCGGGCCGTAGCCGCGGCGTTCGAGCCCCCGCGCCTTCGACTCGCTGTACAGCCGGTCGTTGACGTAGCCGAGCTCCGCAAGCCGGGCGACAACGGCGTCGACCGGCGGCTCGCCGTCGCCGGCCCAGCCGCGCTCCTTCAGCTTGCGCCGCAAATAATCGCCAAGCTTCGCTTCGGTCGTCTGGAAGCGCTCGACATAACGCAGCGCGAACCAGTCCAGCGACGAGGCCGTCATCGGCTTCTTCGGCTTGGGGTCCAGACGCTTGGCTCGGCGGTTTTCCATGCTCGGTGCCACGTTCCTGCCATAGTCGGGCCGGATTTTGAACGCGCACGGACGCCAGATGGAAATCCGCATCTGAACCGTTCCTTCAACGAGGGGTCGCCGGCCGTCGCCGCGTGGCGACGACGCCGGGAAGGGACACAGGGAGAACGACGTCTTGCTGCACGAGCTGACACTCGCCGGACAGGCCTCCGCCATCGCGGCGACGCCGACCACCGACGACCTGCCCCGCCGCATTCGCGGTTTCGCGACGCTGGGCGAGGCGCTCGACTATGCCGCCAAGGGCAAGCGCGGCTTCAACTTTCACGACGCCCGCGCCACGCTGGTGCGCGCCTACACCTTCACCGAGCTGCGCAGCGACGCGCTGTCGGTGGCGAAGAAGCTCATCGGCGCCGGCATCAAGCCCGGCGACCGCATTGCGCTCATCGCCGAGACCGGCCCCGAGTTCGCCGCCGCCTTCTTCGGCGCGATCTATGCCGGCGCGTGGCCGGCGCCGCTGCCCCTCCCGACCTCGTTCGGCGGGCGCGAGGGCTATGTCGAGCAGATCCGCAACCAGCTGACGAGCTGCGATCCGCACCTCGTCCTCACCCCCGGCGGCCTCATCTCGATGGTGGCCGAGGCGGCGCAGGCGGTTCCGGCCGCGTGCGTGCTCGACTGGGAGGCCGTCGCCGCGCTCGCCGAGAGCGACGCCGCGCTCCCGCAGGCGAAGCCCGAGGACGTCGCCTATCTCCAGTATTCGAGCGGCTCGACGCGCTTCCCGCACGGCGTCGCCGTCACCCACCATGCGCTGCTGGCGAACCTCGAGGGCCATGCCGTCGGCCACGACATCCGCGACGACGACCGGCTCGTCTCGTGGCTGCCCTGGTATCACGACATGGGTCTCGTCGGCTGCATGCTGAGCCCGGTCGCCAACCAGATGTCGACCGACTATCTGGCGACCGAGGATTTCGCGCGCCGGCCGCTGTCGTGGCTGACGCTCATCAGCCGCAACGAGGGCCACTCGCTGTCCTATTCGCCGACCTTCGGCTACGACATCTGCGCGCGCCGCGTGTCGTCGCAGACCGATGTCGCGCACAAGTTCGACCTGTCGCGTTGGCGCATCGCCGGCAACGGCGCGGACATGATCCGTCCCGACGTCATGCAGCATTTCGTCGACGCCTTCGCCGCCGCCGGTTTCAAAGCCTCGGCCTTCCTGCCGAGCTACGGCCTCGCCGAGGCGACGCTCGCCGTCTCGATCACGCCGGTCGGCCAGGGTATCGTCACCGATCTCGTCGACGAGCGCCTGCTCGCGGGCGAGGGCCATGCCGAAGCGCCCGCCGCCGACGCCAAGCGCCCGGTCCGCTACCGCGCCTTCGTCAATTGCGGGAAGGTCATCCCGGGCCATGAGCTTGAGGTCCGCGACGAGGCCGGCCAGCCGCTGCCCGACCGCACCATCGGCCGCGTCTTCTTCAAGGGTCCGTCGGTGATGGCGGGCTATTTCCGCGACGAGGTCTCGACCGCGGCCTGCCTCAAGGACGGCTGGCTCGACACCGGCGACATGGGCTACCTCGTCGACGGCTCGATCTACATCGTGGGTCGCGCCAAGGACATGATCATCATCAACGGCAAGAACCACTGGCCGCAGGACATCGAGTGGGCGATCGAGCAGCTGCCCGGCTTCAAGCAGGGCGACATCGCCGCCTTCTCGATCACGCAGGACAATGGCGAGGAGGCCCCCGCCGTTCTCGTCCAGTGCCGCACCAGCGACGCGGACGAGCGCGCCAAGCTGCGCGACGCGATCAAGGCCAAGGTCCGCTCGATCACCGGCATGACCTGCGTCGTCGAGCTCGTCCCGCCGCGCACCCTGCCGCGCACCAGCTCGGGCAAGCTCAGCCGTTCGAAGGCGCGCACGCTCTACCTCAGCGGCCAGATCCAGCCCTTCGACATCGCGGCCTGAGCGCGGCGCCATGATCCTCGCCGTCACCGGCGGCACCGGGTTCGTCGGGAGCCGGCTGCTGAAGATGGCGCTGGCGCAGGGGCATGAGGTGCGGGCGCTGACCCGGTCGGAGCGGCCGATGCAACCCGGCGTCAGCTGGATCCCGGGCGACCTCGATGCCGAGACCGCGCTGGCGCGACTCTGCGACGGCGCCGATGCGGTCATCCACATCGCCGGCGTCATCAACGCCCCCGATCGCGCCGGCTTCCTCGCCGGCAACGCCGGCGGCACCGGGCGCATGGTCCGGGCCGCCGAAACGGTCGGCGTTCGCCGCTTCGTCCATGTCTCCTCGCTGGCGGCGCGCGAGCCGGGGCTGTCGATGTACGGAATGTCGAAGGCCGAGAGCGAGGCGCGGGTCCGCGACAGCCGGCTCGACTGGTCGATCGTGCGTCCGCCCGGCGTCTATGGGCCCGGCGACCGCGAGACGCTTGAACTGTTCACGCTGGCGAAGCGGGGATTGGCGCTCGTCCCGTGGCAGGGCCGCGCCTCGTGGATCCATGCCGACGACCTGTCGGCGGCGCTGCTCCACCTCGCCGGGTCGGCAGGATCGTCCGACACGTTCGAGATCGACGACGGCACCGGCGGCTATGATCATCCGACCTTCGCTCGCATGGTCGGCGCGGCCGTCGGCCGCCGCGTCGCGGTGCTGCGCGCGCCGAACGCGCTGATGTCGCTCGCAGCCCTTGCCGCCACCGCGGCGACCCGCCCTTTCGGCCGCCTGCCCAAGCTCAGCCGCGACCGCGCGCGCTATTTCGCCCACCCCGACTGGACCGCCCACGGCCCCGCCCCCGCCGGCTGGTCGCCCGCCATCCCGACCCCGCAGGGGCTGGCCGAGACCGCCGGCTGGTACCGTGAGGCGGGCTGGCTGTAGCCCCGCGCTCCCGTCAGCACGCGGGACGGGCCCGCGAGCGCCGCGCCCACGCCCAATACACGCCACAAAGTGTCGGCAAGGCGTCGCCAGTATCTTTCAGGAGCCCCAAGACCATGGCCGATCGCGCCGCCGTCTTCGCCCGCATCGCCGAGCTCATCGCGCCCTTCAACAAGAAGGGCATCGCGCTCGCCGAAGGCACGTCCTTCGCCAACGATCTCGAGCTCGACAGCCTCACCGTCATGGACCTCGTCGCCGCCATCGAGGACGAGTGGGACATCGTGCTGCCGCTCAACATGCTCCCCGAACTGGAAACCGTCGGCCAGCTCGCCGATGCCGTGCACCGGATGACCGGCAAGTAACGCGATGACCGATCTCCTCTCCAAGTTCGATGCGCTGATCGCGGAGCGCGCGGGCCTCGGCGCGCTCGGCGTGCAGGACCCCTTCTCGATCGTCATGTCCGAGGTGAAGTCGCCGACCGAGGCGGTCATCGACGGCAAGCCGACCATCCTCGTCGGCACCTACAATTACATGGGGATGACCTTCGACGCGGACGTCATCGCCGCCGCGCAGAAGGCGGTCGCCGAGTTCGGCGCAGGCACGACCGGCAGCCGCGTGCTCAACGGCACCTACGCGCTCCACAAGGATGTCGAGCAGGCGCTGAAGGACTTCTACGGCACCGAGCACGCGATGGTCTTTTCGACCGGCTATCAGGCGAACCTCGGCATGGTGTCGACTCTCGCCGGTCGTGGCGACTATGTCGTGCTCGACGCCGACAGCCACGCCTCGATCTACGACGGCTGCGCGATGGGCAATGCCGACATCGTCCGCTTCCGCCACAATTCGGTGGAGGACCTGTCGAAGCGCCTCGGCCGCCTGCCCGCCGAGGCGAAGAAGCTCGTCGTCCTCGAAGGCGTCTATTCGATGCTCGGCGACATCGCTCCGCTGAAGGAGATGGTCGCGGCGACCAAGGGCCACAACTGCATGGTCCTCGTCGACGAAGCGCACGGCATGGGCTTCTTCGGCGAGCATGGCCGAGGCGTCTATGAGGAGGCCGGCGTCGCCGACGATGTCGACTTCGTCGTCGGCACCTTCTCCAAGTCGGTGGGCACCGTCGGCGGCTTCTGCGTGTCGAACCACCCCAAGTTCGACATCCTCCGCCTCGTCTGCCGCCCCTACACCTTCACCGCCTCGCTGCCCCCGGCGGTGATGGCGGCGGCCGCCACCTCGATCCGCAAGCTGATGACCGCGCACGACAAGCGCGCCCGGCTCTGGGAGAACACTCGCCATCTCCACGGCGGGCTCACCGCCGCCGGCTTCACCATCGCCACCAAGACGCCGGAAAGCGCCATCGTCTCGGTGCTGATGCCGGACCAGGAGACGACGGTGAGGATGTGGGCGGCGCTCATCGAGCTCGGCGTCTACGTCAACATGAGCCGGCCGCCGGCCACGCCCGCAGGCGTCTTCCTGCTGCGCTGCTCGATCTGCGCCGAGCACCGGCCCGATCAGATCGACACCGTGATCGCGCGCTTCCAGGAGGCGGCTCAACTCACTGGATTAACACTGGTTACCGCCTAAGCTTGCGCTGCGGGGCTGTGCGACATAAGGTCGCGCCAGCTGTAGCGTGGGAAGGCGCGAACCGGATGGCACCTCAAGGGGCAGACCGCAGACGCTG
>JADCGM010000345.1 GCA_020249025.1 Alphaproteobacteria bacterium | reverse complement strand
TCGCCATTGACGGCCCCGGCTTTCTCCAGGTGCAGACCGCCGACGGCGGCACCGCCTATACGCGCGCCGGCCGGCTGAGTGTTGACGCCGATGGCCAGCTCATCGTCTCGGGCCGTCCGGTGCTGAGCGCGGACGGCCAGCCGATCACCGTCGATCCGCTGCTCGCCAGCGACCTCACCATCGCCAACGACGGCACGCTCACCAGCCGCGAGGGCCCGGTCGGTCAGATCGGCCTCGTCACATTCGCCAATCCGTCGGCGCTGCTGCCGCGCGGCGACGGTCTGCTCAACGCCGCGGGCGCCGTCCCGCAGCCCGCCGAGTCGCCGCGCCTGCGCGTCGGCTTCCTCGAGGGCTCGAACGTCCAGCCGATCGCCGAGACCACCCAGCTCGTCGAGATCTCGCGCGCGTACGAGCGCGCGCAGAAACTCTCGTCGGCGCTCGACGATCTCCGCCGCCGCGCCATTGAGCGCCTCGGCCGCCTCAACTGATCCCGGCCCCCGCGCCGACAACTGAATTTACCGGAAGGACCCCGCCATGCAGGCCCTCAACATCGCCGCCACCGGCATGCTCGCCCAGCAGATGAACGTCGAGGTCATCTCGAACAATATCGCGAACATGAACACGACCGGATTCAAGCGCCAGCGCGCCGAATTCCAGGACATGCTTTATCAGACGCAGCGCCGCGTCGGCTCGGGCACCAGCTCGGACGACACCGTCGCCGCCTCGGGCATCCAGGTCGGCGCGGGCGTCAAGGCGGCGGGCGTCTACCGGATCTCGGAGCAGGGCAGCGTCACCCAGACCGGCAACCGCTATGACCTCGCCATCGACGGCAAGGGCTATTTCCGCGTCCGCATGCCGAACGGCCAGGAGGCCTACACCCGCGCCGGCTCGTTCCAGCTGTCGGACCAGGGCGAGCTCGTCACCGCCGAGGGCTATGCGATCGAGCCGGGCGTCGCGATTCCGGAAGGCACCGTCGACGTCGCGATCACGCCGACCGGCCAGGTTCAGGCCAAGCTCGACGGCCAGAGCGCCTTCCAGACTGTCGGCCAGATCGATCTCGCGACCTTCCCGAACGAGGCCGGCCTCGAGGCGATCGGCGGCAACCTCGTTCTCGAATCGGCGGCCTCGGGCGCGCCGAACATCGGCCAGCCGGGCGCGGAGGGCTTCGGCTCGATCCGCCAGGGCTTCGTCGAGGCGTCGAACGTGAATCCGGTTGCCGAAATCACCGCGCTGATCACGGCGCAGCGGGCCTATGAGATGAACAGCCGCGTCATCAAGGCCGCCGATGAAATGCTCGCGGCTGCGAACCAGGTGCGCTGATCATGACCAACAAGCTCTTCTTCATCCTCCTGCTTGCCGCCGCCAGCCCGGTGCTGGCGCAGAGCGCCCCCGCCGGAGCCGCCACCGTCCCGGTCACCGTGCTCGCGCGCCCGCTCGACGCGGGCACGCTCATCGGGGCGGGCGACCTCACCGTCGCCCAGCTGCCGGCGCCGCAGGCGCGCGGCGGGCTCGACGCCACCGCGCTCATCGGCCGCGAGGCTGCGCGGCGATTGAACGCCGGGCAACCTTTGCGCGCCTACGACGTCGCCGCGCCGCAGCTGGTTCGCCGCGGCCAGCCGGTGTCGATCGTCGTGCGCCGCGACAACCTCGTCATCACTGCCGCGGGCCGTGCGCTCGCCGGCGGGGCGAAGGGGGAAGCGGTCCGCGTCCAGAACAGCCTGTCCTCGGCGGTGATCGACGCCGAGGTCGAATCGGCCGGCGTCGTCCGCATCGTGGACGCGCCGGCGAGCTAGAAAGCCCGCGCATGCGCCGTCCGCTCGCCGTTCTCCTTCTCGCCGTCCCGCTCGCCGGCTGCGGCAGCCAGCTCGCCGAGATCGGGCGCGCGCCCAAGCTGACCCCGGTCGAGCCGACCGCGACCGCGCGGGCCGAGCCGTCGCTCGCCGCCCCCGGTCTCGAGGCCGCGCCGGCCACGCCGGCCGCGTCGGCCTCGCTTTGGCGGACCGGCGCGCGTGCGCTCTATCACGACCAGCGCGCCAGCCGGATCGGCGACATCCTGACCGTGCGGATCCGCATCGCCGACCGCGCCAGCCTCGACAACAGCACCAGCCGCAGCCGCGGCGGCAGCGAAAGCGTCGGCGCGCCGAACGTCCTCGGTCTCGAATCGAAGCTGTCGAAGATTCTGCCGAACGCCGTCGATCCGTCGAAGCTGCTCTCGACCGAGTCGGCCTCCAAGTCGACGGGCGCGGGCAACACGACCCGCCAGGAAACCATCGAGACCAGCGTCGCCGCCGTCGTCACCCAGGTTCTGCCCAACGGCAACCTCGTGATCCGCGGCCGCCAGGAGGTCCGCGTCAACTTCGAGCTGCGCGAGCTGCTCGTCGCCGGCATCGTCCGCCTGTCGGACATCAGCCGCGACAACAGCATCGATCACAATCAGATCGCCGAGGCCCGGATCGCCTATGGCGGCCGCGGCCAGCTCACCACCGCCCAGCAGGCGCGCTGGGGTCAGCAGGTTATCGACGCGATCTCGCCATTCTGAATCATTCTCGTCCTGCCCGCGAAGACATGCCCGGCCGCCGCCAAGGCGAGCCGGGCATTTTTTGCCTAGCGGAGACGCCCCACCCGGCAATCTTTGCCTAGAAAAACCGTTCAAAATCAATGTGTTGTGGCGTGCAAATTCACCTGCTGGTGATAACTCGCGCGATAGAAGCGCCATGAGCACTCCGCTCAGGGCCGAAGAATTCGGTCTTCAACTTCGAGAATGAAGGAATTGATCATGGGAATGAGCGTCAACACCAACGTCGGTGCGATGGTCGCGCTGCAGAACCTGTCCTCGACCCAGGACACCCTGCGCACGACGCAGAACCGTATCGCCACCGGCCTCGCTGTCGCCGGCGCCAAGGACGACTCCGCGACCTATGCGATCGCGCAGAAGCTCCGTGGCGACATCGGCGGCCTCAAGGCCGTCACCGCCTCGCTCAACCGCGCCAAGAGCACGGTCGACGTGGCGCTGTCCGGTGCGCAGCAGGTGTCCGACATCCTCAACCAGATGAAGGAGAAGGCGACGGCCGCCGCTGACGACGGTCTCGATCAGGACTCGCGTGACGCCATCAATGAGGACTTCAAGGCGCTGCGTGACCAGATCACCTCGATCGTCAATTCGGCGACGTTCAACGGTACCAATCTGCTCGACGGCGGCAGCGGCTCGGTTGCCGCGCTGAAGTCGCTGCAGGACGGCGATGGCGCGACGGCCGGTTACCAGACCGACTCGCTCAGCGTCGCCAACCAGGACCTCAAGCTGGGCACTGGTACCGCCGCCGGCACCAAC
>JADCGM010000344.1 GCA_020249025.1 Alphaproteobacteria bacterium | reverse complement strand
CGATCGCCGCCAGCCACGGGAAGTGGCGCTTGTCGAAGAACTCGTCGGCCGGAAGGAAGGGATAGTAGATGCCGGCGCATTCGTTGCGGAAGAAGGTCCGCCGTCCGAGCAACGCATCCATGCAGGCCGAGAAGCGCCGAGCATCCGGCCCCGCGTCGGCCATGGCCGCACCAAGGTGCGTGTCGATGTCGGCCGCGAGGCGGCGGCCATGTTCCGCGAGATAGGCCTGGCCGCGGTTCATCGCCTCGAGCACCGCCGGCGGCCGTTCGGGCATGCCTGCCGACATCTGCACGACATTGGACCAGCGCTGGGCCGCCTCGGGCGCGCGGCCGGTGCGCGTGTAGAGCTCGGCGAGGCGCAATTGCGCCATGAAATTCAGCTGGTTGATCTCCAGCGCGCGGGCGAGGGCCTCTTCTTCGCCGGCATCGTTGCCGGCGCTCCGGCGCGCGGTGGCGACATTCATCCACAGCCCCGGCTCGCGCGGATCGGCGGCGACGGCGGCGAGGAAGCGCGTCTCGGCCAGCGCGAAGTCGCGGTCGATGAGCGCCCGCATGCCCCGAGCGTTGTTCACCGCTGGATGCGTCGGAGCGAGCGCCAGCGCCTCGTCGAGAAGCTGCCGCTCCTCGCTGTCGCGTCCGCCCTGACGTGCGGCGCCGGCGGCGGCAAGAAGCTGCTGGACTTGCGGGGTCATTCCGCCAGCTAAACGCGGAAGGCCGATCGGCGCAAGCCGGGCCTGCGGCGGCCATGGGGTTGAAGGCGCGCGGCCGTCGGGGCAAGACGAGGCGATGGCGACTTCGTCTCCCCAGGCTGCGGCCGGCCTTACGCCCGACTGGCTTCCGCATCGCTACGACGCGGGGCACGACGCGGTGCACATGATCCGCGCCGACCGGGCGTTGCGGCGGAACGCGCCCTTCCTCATCGACGAGCATCTGCCGGGCGCCGCCGATCCGCGCGTCCTGCGCCGGATCGACGTCATGGCCGCCGCGCCGAAGCCGGCGCCGGTCAACTTCATCTTCCACTCAGCCTATTGCTGCTCGACGCTGCTCGCCAACGCCTTCGACCGTCCCGGCGCGTCGTCGGCTCTGAAGGAGCCGCAGATCCTCAACGATCTCGTCGGCTGGCGGCAGCGGGGCGGCGACCCCAAGCAGCTTGCGGTCGTGCTCGACAATGCGATGACGCTGCTCGCGCGGCCCTTCGAGTCCGGCGAACGCATCGTCATCAAGCCGTCAAACGTCGTCAACGGCCTCGCCTCCGCGATGCTGGCGATGCGGCCCGACGCGGGCTGCGTCCTGCTCTATGCGCCACTGCCGCTGTTCCTGGCCTCGATCGCCGGGAAGGGCATGTGGGGCCGGCTGTGGGTGCGCGATCTGCTGATGAAGCAGCTGAAGGACAGCCTTGTCGGCGACCTCGGCTTCGAGATCCACGACCATCTGCTGCAAACAGATCTGCAGGCCGCCGCTGTCGGCTGGCTGGCGCAGCACCGGCTGTTCGGGCAACTGGCCGCGCGCTGGCCGGACCGCATCCGCACCCTCAACAGCGAGGAGCTGCTCGATCGCCCCGAGGAGGCGATGACGCGCATCGCCGCGCTGTTCGGCGTGCCGCTCGAGCCATCCGCGATCGACGAGATCGTCGCGGGCGTCTTTCGCCGACATGCCAAGTTCGGCGGCGAGTTCACGCGCGAGGACCGGCTCGCCGAGCAGCGCGAGAAGGGCGCGGTTCACGCCGAAGAGGTCGAGAAGGTCTCGGCCTGGGCCGCCGAAGTGGCCCGCAACGCCGGCGTCGAGATGACCCCGCCCGGCGATCTCTTCGCCGCCTGACGTTACACGCCACCCCGTTCTGACCGCAGCCGTGCGTCTGCACGTCCGCTGCCGGTGTGCCGCGCGCAAAAGAAAAGGGGCGGCCCGAAGGCCGCCCCGATCCTTGGTCCGAAACCGGTCCGCTTAGAAGCGCAGCCGGGCCGACACGCTGTAGCTGCGGCCGAGCGGATCGTAGGTGTTCGGGAAGGTGTTGCCCGAGTTGGCGCCCGTCGAACCGGCCTGCGCACCGACCAGCGGCGGATCCTTGTCGAGGATGTTCTGCGCGCCAACCGCGAGATCGAAGTGCTCAGCCACCTGCCAACGGACCGTCAGGTCGAAATAGTTGTAGGCCTTGATCTTGTTGAAGTTGTAGCTGTTACCGGCGAGCGGCGAGTTCGCCGGCCCAACGTTGCGAACGACCCCGTTGAAGAGATTGCGCGACGTGGCGTTGAACCCGCGCGCAACGAAGTCGGCGGCCTGACCCTCGTAGGTCATGCTGTCGACGTAACGCCACAGCAGCGAGACATCGACCGAGCCGAAGGTCAGCGTGGTGCGCTGGTTCCAGCTCAGCTCCGGCTGCAGATTGCCCGACTGGACGCCGCAGTTCGCCGAGAAGAAGCCGACGCACTCGCGCGTGAAGGCGGTCGGCGACGCGCGGAACGACGAGCTGCGGGTCCAGTTGCCCTGGAAGTTCCAGTTCAGCTCGGCGAAGCCGAGATCGCGCTTGTAATCCACCGTCAGGTCGACGCCGTCGGTCTTGAGCAGGCCGAGGTTGGTGAACGGAGTCGGAAGACCGAGAACACCGGACGCGGCGGAACCGCTCAGCGCGCCGGTCGTGCCGCTGCGCCGGATCGAGGTGCAAGCAGCGGACGCCGCCTGGGCGGCCGTGATCGAAGGCGTCAGATTGCAGGCCGCCAGCACGTCGCCCGGGGTCGCGGTCGCGATCGCGTCCTTCACCTTGATGTTGTAGTAATCGACGGTCACGGTCAGACCCGAGGCGACACCCCCCGGCTGGAGAACCAGACCGACGGTGTAGGTGTCGGCCGTTTCCGTATCGAGATTGACGTTGCCGCCGAAGGTGGCGTTCGCCTGACCGGCCGCCGGGTTCGGGATCGAGCCGATCGACGTGGCGGGCGCACCCTGACCGATGCAGGCCGCGGTGAGGTTGGCGTTGCCGACCGGCGCGGTGCCCGCACAGGGGTCGATGAGCAGGCTAGTCGGCGCGGTCGCGACCGGACGGAACAGCTCGTCGATGTT
>JADCGM010000343.1 GCA_020249025.1 Alphaproteobacteria bacterium | reverse complement strand
TCGGAACCGCCGCCGCACCCGCACGGTTTGAGCGCCTGGCAGTCCAACGCCGATGGAGTTTTCAGACATGAAAAAGTTCGTCACCGCCGCCGTTCTCGTCGCCGGCCTCGCGCTCACCGCCTGCAACACCGTCGAGGGCGCCGGCAAGGACATCAAGTCCGCCGGCAACGCCATCGAGGACACCGCGCAGGACGTGAAGAAGTAAGCGCGGGTCCAGCCTGTTTCGAAGCGGCGTCGCCCCCACCCCGGGGCGGCGCCGTTTTCGCATGCGTCAGACGAGATCGTCGGGAACGAACCACCACTGCCGGCCGAAGCGGCGCGTGCGTCCGATCTGGTGGGGAACGATGAAGCCCTGCCGGTCCTCCGGCTTCGCCTGCACGTTCGCGATCGCATGCTCGCGCCAGAGGACGAGCGCATCGCCGAGGTCGAGGTCGGCGGGAATGTCGCGATCGAGCAGCTGCCGCCACAGCCGCGTGCGGAAGGCGCGGATCGTGTCCGGGTCCTGCCACAGCAGTCCGAACTCGGTATCCCACTTGAAGCTGCGGCCGTTGATGTTGGCCGAGGAGACAAGGCAGCCGGTATCGTCGGCGATCAGCAGCTTTGAATGGACATGGATGACGCCGCTGCCGAAGGCGGTGCCCCGGTCGGCGGTATGGGCCTTCTCGCGGTCGGTCGCGGGCGCAGGCTTGGCGAGCGAGAAGATGCCGACGCGGTCGCCCAGCCGCCGGCGCAGATGCCCGATCGCGCGCGCCTGCAGCCATTCGCCATGCTGGTGCGCCGGGTGGCGGTCGCCGTCGAAGGCGACCTCTTCGGGCGCGTTGGGAAGCACGAGGATGACGTTGAGATCGGGCCGCTGCCGCGCTCGCGCGGCGATCCAGCCGGCCGCCCGGCCATAGCGCAGGAACTGCGCCTCGACGTAAAGCAGCCGCTCGGCGGAGAAGATGAGCTTGCGGTGCGCCGCCTCCAGCTCGCGGATCCACGGCTTCGGGCCGATCGCGAAGGGCGAGGGGTCGCGGCGCGAGCGCGTGCGCAGCACCTGCACGGTCGCGCGGCCTTCGGGCAGCGGCAGCGGCACCGGCGGCGGCGCCACCGGATCGAGCGGATCGAGCACCAGCCGCCGGTCCGTGCCGCTCATCCACTCGCCCGCGATGGCGCGGAAGCGCGGCATCTCGCAATTCCACAGCTCGGCGAAATGCGCGGCGCAGTCGGCGACCGCCGGCCCTTCGAGCCGCACCGACAGATCGTGCCACGTCTGGTCGGCGGCCTGGGCGTGGCGATGGTCGTCCCAGCGCCGTTCGTTGACGTCGAGCCCGCCGAGGATGGCGACGCGCTCGTCGATGACCGCGAACTTCTGATGATAGGTCGCCGGCCAGATCCGCGGCGCGGGGCCGGGCCGGTGCCGCAGCCGTCCGCCTTCGAGCCGGTGCCGCCGCCACAGGCCGGGGCGCGCATGCAGCAGCGCGTCGACGTCGCCGCCGCGCCCCGCCAGCTCGGCGAGCACGCGCGCGATGCGGACCCGGAGCGGCAGTCGCAGCAGCTGCCGCCAGCCCCAGCCGAGCTCGCCCTCGTGCTGGATGACGATCATCTCGAAGCCCTCGAGCCGGTCGGGCGGCAGCGTCGCCGCCATGTCGCGCAGCACATGGAAGGCGCTCCACGACTTGGCGTGGAGATCGTGCGCCATCACCGGCTCGAAGTCGGTGAGCAGCAGCCGCACCTCGACTTCCTTCATCACCGCATGGCGCAGGATCGCGGTCCAGTCCGGGAGCCCCAGCGCCTGCGCCGCCGCCGAGCGCGCCCGCGTCGTCGGATCGAAGATGCGGAAGGCGAGATGGACGCGGCGCGTCGCCGCCAGCACCGCCTCTTCGAGCGCCGGGTACATGTCCGCGGCTTCGATCAGCGGGGTGACGCGGCAGCCGGCGCGCACCGGATAGGGCGCGGGGCCGCGCAGCTCGCCCGCTTTCAGGAACAGCGCGGTCGGACGCACGGCGGCGCGGCGGCCGGCGTCGCCCTGCGCGCCTGCGTCACCCGCGGCGTCGATGTCTGCCAGAGTGGCCATGCCAAGCGCTCACAACCGGGCCGCAACGACCCGGTTCCGCGCTTGCCCCCGGCCCGGCACCGTCCTACACGGCTAGGACAGTGCGTTTCCCGGAGTTGCCAGCACCATGCGCCTTCGCTTTCTCGCCGCCGCCGCGATCGCGGCCCTCGCCGCCGCCGGTCTCACCCCCGGCCTGTCCGCCGCCCAGGCGCAGCCCGCCGCCGCCGCGCGCAGTCCGCAATCGGTGGCTCTCGCCAAACTGTTCGCCGACTCCGACGAGGCGGCGCTGAAGCGCAATCCGATCCAGGGGCTGTTCCGCGGCGACATGCGCTACGCCGCGCAGTTCGGCGACTATATCACCGACGCCTATTACGCCGCCGAGAAGACGGCCGCCGAAGACGAGCTCGCCCGGCTGAACGCCATCGACCGGTCGAAGCTCAGCGCCGACGAGCAGGTCAGCTACGATGTGTTCAAATGGCAGCGCACGATGGACCTGCGCGGCTACGATCCGGCGATCATGGCGGCGCAGGTGGTGCGGCCGCTCGACCATTTCACCGGCTTCCACGTGTTCATGCCCGATATCAGCTCGGGCCAGGGCGCGGCGCCGTTCCGGACGGTCGCCGACTATGAGAACAATCTGAAGCGGCTCGACGGCTTCCTGACGCTTCTC
>JADCGM010000342.1 GCA_020249025.1 Alphaproteobacteria bacterium | reverse complement strand
TTCCTGACGCTGGTGTGGGTGGAGAACCGCGGCGTCTCGCTCGGCATGCTCGTCGCGGATTCCAGCATCGAGCGCTGGCTGCTCGTGGCGCTGACCGGCGGCATCGCCACCGCGGTCGCGACCTGGCTGTGGCGGGAGACCTCGCGCTGGGACGTGACCGCGCTCGCGCTCGTGCTCGGCGGGGCCATCGGCAACATCGTCGACCGTATCCGCTTCGGCTACGTCGTCGACTTCGTTCATGTCGCCTACAGCTGGTTCGATTTCAAATATGTCTTCAACGTCGCCGACGCGGCGATTACGGTGGGCGTGATCCTGCTGCTGATGCGGGCGCTGTTCGCGCGCGGCGGGGAAAAGGAGAGCAAGTGATGTCGTATCGGGTTCTGGCCATCGTCGCCCCGGCCCTGGTGCTCGCCGGCTGCAGCGGCAGCGGCGTTTTCCAGCGCGGTGCGCCCGACGAGTTCGCGGTGGCGCGGCAGGCGCCGCTGGCGGTGCCGCCCGATTTCGCGCTCGCGCCGCCCAAGCCCGGCGCGCCGCGCCCGGTCGGCCCCGATGCGCAGACGCAGGCGATCGAGGCGCTGTTCGGCCCCGGCGTGAAGGCCCCGCCGCGCACCCCGGGCGAGACCTCGCTTCTCAACCGCGCCGGTGCGCTGCCGGGTGACGCGACCGCGCGCTCGACCGTCGGCGACACCGACACGCTCGTCGTCGACAAGGGCGGCCTCGCCAAGGACATCGTCGCCGCGCCGCCGAGCCCGCAGGGCCAGAACGCGCAGGTCAGCGTCGGCGGCTGAACTGGGGCAGGGCCTCGCCGCCCTCCCATTCAATCAGTCGTCATCCCGGCGAAGGGTGCTGGGATGAACTTTCCCAACGAAAAGGGGGCGGACGCCAGCGCGTCCGCCCCCTCAGTTCGTCCGGCGCTGCGCCTTAGCGGCCGCTCGGGGTCGCCGGGGCCAGCTTCACGCCGACGTAGCGCGGCGGGTTGTTGCCGCGCTGGGCGAGGATCAGCACCGTGTCGCGACCAGCCGAGCGGGCCGCGGCGACTGCGGCCGCCGCCTGCGCCGGGGTCGTCGTCGGCTGCTGGTTGATGCTGAGGATGACGTCGCCGCGGCGCAGGCCCTGGGCGGCGGCATCGCTCGCCGGGCTGACGTTGGCGATGACGACGCCCTGCACGCTGTCGGGCAGGCGCAGCTCGCGGCGGATCTGCGGGGTCAGCGCCTGCAGATTGATGCCGAGGCTGGCGCGGGTGGCGGTGTCGCCGCTCGACGGACGATCGCTGTTGTCGTCATCATCGCCGCCGGCGGCCGCGGCGAGCGCCTGCTCGCTCGGACGCTCGGCGAGCGTGACGTTGATCGTCTGGCGCTTGCCGTTGCGGATGATCTCGATCGGCACGGTCGCGCCGATGCGCTGGTTGGAGACGAGATACTGGAGCGTGTTCTCGTCGCCGACCGGCTTGCCCGCCACCGAGACGATGACGTCGCCCTGACGGATGCCCGCGCGCGAGGCCGGGCCGCCGGCCTCGACGCCGGCGACGATCTCACCCTGGTTCTTGGGCAGCCCGAGGCTCGCGGCGATATCGTCGGTCACCGGCTGGATGGTCACGCCCATGTAGCCGCGGCGGACGCGGCCGCCGTTGCGCAGCTGTTCGATCACCGGCTTGGCGACCTCGGCCGGGATGGCGAAGCCGAGGCCGATGTTGCCGCCGGTCGGGGTGAAGATCACCGTGTTGATGCCGATGACGTTGCCATCGAGATCGAAAAGCGGACCGCCCGAGTTGCCCTGGTTGATCGAAGCGTCGGTCTGAATGTAGCGGTCATAGGCCGAGTTCGAGCCGATGTTGCGGTGAAGCGCCGAAACGATGCCCGCGGTCACCGTGCTGGCGAGGCCGAAGGGATTGCCGATCGCGATCGCCCAGTCGCCGACGCGCGCCTTCGTCGAGTCGCCGAACTGCACGAAGGGCAGGCCGGTCGCGTCGATCTTGAGCAGCGCCAGATCGGCGAGCGTGTCGCGGCCGATGATCCGTGCCTTGTACTCGCGCTTGTCCGACAGCGTCACGGTGATGGTGTCGACCGGATCGGTGCCGTTGCGGCCCGAGACGACGTGGTTGTTGGTGACGATGTAGCCGTCGGGCGAAATGAGGAAGCCCGAGCCGAGCGAGGTCGCCTCGCGCGTCAGCGGCTCGGCGTTGTTGCCGCCGCCGCCCTGGCCCTGCTGCTGGTCCTGGAAGCGCCGGAACAGGTCGTCGAGCGGGCTGCCGGGCTGGAGGCCCGGGAAGCGGCCGACCTCGACCTTGCTCGTCGTCGAGACGTTGACGACGGCCGGCTGCAGCCGGGCCGTCAGATCGGCGAAGCTGCGCGGCGCGCCGCCCGGACCGACGCTCGGAACGGTGGTCGGCGCGTTCTGCGGGGTTTCGCCCGCGACCTGCGCACCGGCGGGCGACTGGAGAGCGAGCGTGGCGGCGCTGCCGATGGCGAGCGCGGCGCCGGCGAGGACAAAGGCATTCCGCACGTGGATCATTCTCCGATGGTGTCGGGCTGGACTAACACGCAGTCAGCTTGCCCCAACATGAACATTACGACGCCGCGTCCGCCGCCCCCTTGCGACCAGCGACCGCAGCGGTTCGACGAGCCGCATCACCGGCCGCGCCGCCCCTCGAACTCCCGCAGGAATTCGTTGTTCGGCGAGAGCACGACGCTGCCGCCGTCCTGGAACGTGTTCCGGTAGGCCTGCATCGCCCGGTAGAAGGCGTAGAACTCCGGATCGCGGCCGAACGACTGGGCGTAGATCTGCGCGGCCTGGGCGTCGGCCTCGGCGCGGACGATCTGGGCCTGCTTGGCGCCCTGCGCGCGGATGGTCAGCGCTTCCTGCTGACGCGCCGTGCGCATCCGCTCGAACGCGGACTCGAGCGGCGCGCCCGTCGGCAGATCGGCGCGCTTGATCCGGACGTCGACGATCTCGGCGCCGTAGCGCTTCGCCGCCAGATTCACGCTGGCCTGGATGTCGTCCATCAGCTGGCCGCGCTCGGGGCTGAGCAGCGCCGCGAACGGCTGGGTGCCGAGCTCGTTGCGCAGCCGCGAGGCGAGGATGCGCCCGAGCTGGTCGGCCACGCGGTCCTCGCTGCCGACCGTCTGGTACATGCGCAGCGGATCGACGATGCGGAAGCGTGCGAAGGCGTCGACGACAAGGCGGAGCTGGTCGGTCGACAGCACGGTCTGCGCCGGCATGTCGAGATCGCGGATGCGCTTGTCGACGAAGATGACGCTGTCGACGAACGGCATCTTGGCGGCGAGGCCCGCGCCGGTGTTGCCGAAGGTTTCGCGCGGATCGAAGCGGTTGACGATGCTGACCGGCTTGCCGAGGCGGACGATGATCGCCTGCTGCGTCTCGGGCACGCGGAACAGCGAGGTGCCGAGCAGGACGAGGATCGCGATGGCGACGCCGGCCAGCGCCAGCGGATTGCGAAGGATAGCGGGCATCAGCGGGTCCCCCCCTGAGCGGTCGGAGCGGCCTGGGCCGCGCGCTGGCGGCGCTGGACCTCGGGCAGCGGCAGATAGGGCGTCACGCCCGGCGCATCGACGACGGTCTTGTCGACCCGCTTCAGCACATCCTCCATCG
>JADCGM010000341.1 GCA_020249025.1 Alphaproteobacteria bacterium | reverse complement strand
GCGATTGCACGTCTGGAGGCGGACGGCGCCGGCGATGGCGCCACCGTCTTCCGCCTGAGGGACTGGGGCGTCTCGCGCCAGCGCTATTGGGGCACGCCGATCCCGATCATCCACTGCGACGCCTGCGGCGCAGTGCCGGTGCCCAAGGGCCAGCTTCCCGTCACACTGCCCGAGGACGTCAGCTTCGACATCCCCGGCAACCCGCTCGACCGCCATCCGACGTGGAAGCACGTTCCCTGCCCGTCGTGTGGCAAACCGGCACGGCGGGAAACCGACACGCTCGACACCTTCGTCGATTCGAGCTGGTACTTCGTTCGTTTCGCCAGCCAGCCCTCCGACAAGCCTTTCGACAAAGCGGTCGCCGAAAGCTGGCTGCCCGTCGGCCAGTATATCGGCGGCGTCGAGCATGCGATCCTGCACCTGCTCTACGCCCGCTTCTGGACCCGCGCGCTGAAGCGCATCGGGCGGCTGGACGTCGCCGAGCCGTTCACCGGCCTGTTCACGCAGGGCATGGTGACCCACGAGACCTATTCGATCCCCGGCGAGGAGGGCCGCCCGGTCTATCTCAGCCCCGATGAGGTCGAGCGCCGCGACGGCAAGGTGGTGACGCGCGACGGCGGCCAGACGGTCGAGGTCGGCCGCGTCATCAAGATGTCGAAGTCGAAGAAGAACACCGTCGACCCGACCGATATCATCGCCCAGTACGGCGCCGACGCGGTGCGCTGGTTCATGCTCAGCGACAGCCCGCCCGAGCGCGACCTCGAATGGTCGGTGGCGGGTATCGAGGGCGCGTGGCGCTTCGTCAACCGCGTCTGGCGGCTGGTCGCGGCCGATGCGGCGACCGCCGGCGAGGATATCGAGCTGCGCCGCACGCTCCACAAGGCGATCGCGGGCGTGACCGCCGATATCGACAACCTCCACTTCAACAAGGCGGTGGCGCGGCTCTATGAGCTGGTGAACGCCATCGAGAAGGCGCAGCCCTCGGCCGACCGCTCGGCGGCGGTGCGGGCGCTCGTCCGCCTCGTCGCGCCGATGACGCCGCATCTGGCCGAAGAGGCCTGGGCGCATCTGGGCGGTCAGGGCCTCGTCGCCGACGCCGACTGGCCGAAAGCCGATCCGGCGCTGCTCGTCTCCGACACGGTCACGGTCGCGGTACAGGTCAACGGCAAGCTGCGCGACACCATCACGCTCGCCAAGGGCGCACCGCGCGAGGCCGTCGAGGCCGAGGTGCTGGCGCTCGAGAAGATCGTCCGCGCGCTCGAGGGCAAGACGCCGAAGAAGGTGATCGTCGTTCCCGACCGGCTCGTGAACCTCGTCGCATGACCGGCGCGCGCACCCGCAGCCTCGCCGCGGCGCTCGCCGCCGCGCTGGCGCTGGCGGGGTGCGGCCTGTCGCCGGTCTATTCGGGCGGCGCGCGGGGCGTGGCTGCGCAGCTCGGCACGATTACTGTGGCGCCGATCCCCGACCGCTCGGGCTATCTCGTGCGCAATGCGCTGCAGGCGCGGCTCGGCAAGCCCGGCGCGTCGGCGGCCTACCGGCTGGAGATCGAGCTCGACGACCAGATCGAGGGCTTCGGCATCCGCGGCGACGACTCGATCACGCGCGAGCGGCGGACGCTGCGGGCCCGCTACCGGCTGGTGTCGGCGGACGGGGCGCGCACCTTCCTCGATGCGACCGCGCGCGCCGACGCCGGCATCGATGTCGTGCGGTCGTCCAATCTCGCCGTCGTGGCGGCGGAGAACTCGCAGCTGGAGCGGCTCGCCGACGAGATCGCGCGCCAGATCGCGGCGCGCATCGCGGTACTGATGAAGACGTCGCCCGACTTCGCGCAGCCCGCGCCCCGGCCATGAAGTCGATCAACGCCGCGAAGGGCTATGCGCCCGACGTGGCGCCGCCGGGCATGCGGATCGCGCTGTTCTACGGCGCCGACGGCGCGACCGCGACCGATCTCGCCGATAAGCTGGTCAAGCGCCTCGCCCCCGGCGGCGACGCGATGGCGGTGACGAGCTTTTCGCCCGCGCAGCTGAAGGACGATCCGGCCCGGCTCGCCGACGAGGCGGCGGCGGTGTCGATGTTCGGCGACCGCCGCGTGATCCGCGTCGACGGCGCGGACGACGGCTGCCGCGAGGCGCTCGAACTGCTGTTCGCCGCCCCTGCGGTCGAGAATCCGGTGGTGATGACGGCCGGCGCGCTGCGCAAGGATTCGAAGCTCTTGGGCGTCGCCGAGGCCGAGCCGACCGCGCTCTGCGTCATCTGCTACGAACCCGATGCGCGCGACTTGCCGCGGCTGGCGCAGGAGATCGGCGGCGAGTTCGGGCTCGAAGTGTCGCCCGATGCCGCGCGGATGCTCATCGATGCGGTCAACGGCGACCGGCTGCTGCTGCGCCGCGAGCTGGAAAAGTGCGCGCTCTACGTCGATGCCGCCCCGGACCGGCGCGAGCGGCTGACCGCGGCGCATGTCGGCCAGATCGGCGCGGACACGCCCGACGCCGATTTCGACGCGCTCGTCGAGGCGGTGGCGGGCGGCCGCCCGGCGGAGGCCGACAAGCAGATCCGGCGGCTGAACGCAGCGGGGATTCCGGGGATCACCCAGCTGCGCGCGGTGGCGCGGCGCCTATGGCTGCTGCTCGATCTGCGCGGGCTCGTCGACGCCGGGCCGTCGCCGCAGCAGGTCGTCGATGCGGCGCGGCCGCCGATCTTCTGGAAAACCAAGCCTGCGATCACCGCGCAGCTCGGGCGCTGGCGCACCCCGGCGCTGCGCGCCGCACTCGACCGGCTGCTCGCCACCGAACGCGCGATCAAGTCGCCGGGCACGGCGGGCGACGTGCTGGCGAGCCAGACCCTCCTCGCGATCGCGTTGCAGGCAAGCCGCTAGCCCCCGCGTCGGGCTAAGCCCGCACGTTCACGAACACCGTCCGCCAGTCGCCGCCCAGCCCCTCGCCCGGGAAATGGTCGATGCGGGTGAGCGAGAGATTGGCGCAGCTGATGGTGAGCGCGCGGTCGAGATCGAGAGCGAGCGCATGGGCGAGTGCGGCGCGGATGGCGCCGCCGTGGCTGACCGCGACGATGGCCCGGCCCGGGTGGCGGGCGGTGAGCTCCTCCATCGCGGCGGCGACGCGGGCGGCGACGTCGCGGAAGGACTCGCCACCGGGCGGCTGATCGTCGGCGGTGGTGAACCAGTGGCGGTGGCGCTGGCGCTGCGGCGCGCCGGCCTCGATCGTCGCGCGGTCGCGGCCGTGCCACTCGCCATAATGCTGCTCGGCGAGGCGGCCGTCGATGGTGCGGCCCCACGGCGTCCAGCCGGCGGCGACGATGGCGTCGGCGGTCGCCTCGGTGCGCTTCAGGCCGCTGGTGACGAGCAGCGCCTCCTTCGGCATCGCCCGGGCGACGCGGGCGAAGGCGGCGGTATCGGAGCAGTCGGCGGGCTCGTCATGGGTCGCATAGAGCATGCCGTCGCCGCCGATCACCGGGGCATGGCGCACGAAGGTCCAGCGGGTGATCGCCATGGTCTTGTTCTCCTCGGTCAAACCCGCGCTATAGTGCGGCGATGGACAGGGCCAGCCAATTCGAACCGCTGGCGCTCGGCGTGCCGGGCGTGCGCGTCCGCACCCTTGTCGGCCTGCGCTGGTTCGCGATCTGTGGTCAGCTGGCGACGCTCGCCTTCGTCGAGTTCTGGCTCGGCTATCCGCTGCCGCTGTCATCGACTCTGGCCGCGGTCGCCGCTTCGGCGGTGCTCAACATCGGCCTGTCGACGCTCTATGCGCGCAACGTCCGGCTGGAGGGCGGCGAGGCGGCGCTTCACTTCGGCTTCGACCTCGTCCAGCTCGGCGTGCTGCTATTCCTGACCGGCGGCCTCGCCAATCCCTTCTCGGTGATGCTCGCGGTGCCGATCACCATTGCAGCGACGTCGCTGTCGGTGCGCGCGGCGATCGGGCTCACCGCCTTCGCGTTGCTCATCCTCGTCATCCTGTGGCGCTGGGCGCTGCCGCTGCCCTGGGCGGGTGATCCGGTGGTGCTGCCGGGCGTCTATCGCTTCGGCACCTTCGCGGCGGTCGGTTTGGGACTGATCTTCCTCGTCACCTACACGGTGCGCGTCTCCGATGAATCGCGGCGGCGCGCGCAGGCGCTCGTCGCCACCCAGTCGGCGCTGGAGCGGGAGGCGCGGATGTCGGCGCTGGGCTCACTGGCGGCGGCGGCGGCGCACGAACTCGGCGGCCCGCTCGGCACGATCACGCTCATCGCCCGGGACCTTGCCGACCAGCTCGGCAACGATCCCGATTTCGGCGACGACATCGCGCTGCTTGGGGCCGAAGCGAAGCGGGCGCGCGAGATCCTCGCCTCGATCGCCCGGCGCGGCGAGGAGGCGCATCCCTTCCCGCGCGTGCCGCTGCCGACGCTGCTCGGCGAAGTCGCGGAGGGCGTCACCCGCTTCAACAAGAAGATCGACGTCGAGTGCGATCCGTTCCTTGCCGCACACCCCCCCGTGGTACCGCGCTCGCCCGAGATGCTGCACGGCATCTCCAACTTCGTCGCCAACGCCGCGCGCCATGCGGAATCGCGCGTGGTGATTCACGCGGGCGAAACGGCCGAGGAGGTTATCGTCGCCGTGATCGACGACGGCCCGGGCTTTGCCGCCGACCTGCTGCCGCATCTCGGGGAGCCGTTCCTCGGGGCGACACGGAACGACGTGAAGGGCCTCGGCCTCGGCGTGTTCATCGCGACGACGCTGCTGGAGCGCACCGGCGCCCGCATCGCCTTCGCCAACGCCGACAGCGGCGGAGCCTTGGTGGAAATCCGCTGGCCGCGTAACGTGGTCGAGAGCGATGCGGCCATGGCGTGGCCGTCGGACGAACAAGGGGGATAGACGATGGCAAGCACGCCGATCACGCCCGAGGGCCAGACGCTGCTGCTGGTCGACGACGACAACGCCTTCCGCCAGCGCCTCGCGGTGACGATGGAGCGGCGCGGCTTCAACGTGCTGTCGGCGGCCAGCCTCGCCGAGGCGCGGGTCATCGCCGCCGAGGCCAAGCCCGGCCTCGCGGTCGTCGACATGCGGCTCGACGACGGCAACGGCGTCGATTTCGTCGCCGAGCTGCGCGCCATCCGCCCCGACGTGAAGGCGGTGGTGCTAACCGGCTACGGGAACCTTGCGACCGCCGTGTCGGCGATCAAGTCGGGCGCGATCGACTATCTCGCCAAGCCCGCCGAACCTGACGACATCCTGAAGGCGCTGACCGTCAGCATCGGCGAGCGCCCGGAGCCGCCGGCCGAGCCGATGTCGGCCGACCGTGTCCGCTGGGAGCATATCCAGCGCGTCTACGAACTCTGCGACCGCAACGTGTCGGAAACGGCGCGGCGGCTGAAGATGCACCGGCGCACGCTCCAGCGCATCCTCGCCAAGCGCAGCCCCCGGTAATCCGCCAGTTGATCGGCGGCGGGCGAGGCCGCACGGATGCCGGGCAACCGCATCCGGAGCCGATCCATGCTGACCACCGCCGACCGCCCGCTGTTCGACGAAGACCTCAACATGTTCCGCGACCAGGTGCGGAAGGTGTTCGACAAGGCGCTGATCCCGCACCTCGACAAGTGGGAGGAGGAGGGCGTCGTGCCGCGATCCTTCTGGACCGAGGTGGGCGCGGCCGGCCTGCTCTGCCCGCAGGTGCCGGAGGAATATGGCGGCCTCGGCCTCGACTATCGCTACAACAGCGTCATCGGCGAGGAGCTGAGCTACGCCGGCTCGTCTGCGGGCATCACGCTGCAGTCGGACATCACCGTCGACTACATCATCCACTACGGCTCCGAAGAGCAGAAGCGGAAGTGGCTGCCGGGCATGGTCTCGGGCGAGGTGATCAGCGCCATCGCGATGACCGAGCCGGGCGCCGGCTCCGACCTTCAGGGCGTGAAGACGACGGCGCGCCGCGACGGCAACCACTATGTGATCAACGGCTCCAAGACCTACATCACCAACGGCCAGAACGCCGATGTGATCATCGTCGTCGCCAAGACCGATCCAGCGAAGGGCGCCAAGGGCACCTCGCTGATCCTTGTCGAGGCCGACCGCGAGGGCTTCGCGCGGGGGCGCAATCTCGACAAGATCGGCCAGAACTCGGCCGACACCTCGGAGCTGTTCTTCAACGAGGTGCGGGTGCCCATCACCAACTGCCTCGGCGAGGAGGGCATGGGCTTCGCCTACCTCATGAACCAGCTGCCGCAGGAGCGGCTGCAGATCGCCATCGCCGGGCAGGCGGGCGCGCAGCGCGCGTTCGACGAGGCGGTGAAGTTCACCAAGGACCGCAAGGCGTTCGGGAAGACCGTCTTCGACTTCCAGAACACCCAGTTCACGCTCGCCGGCCTCAAGGCCAAGCTGCAGGCGGGCTGGGCGCATCTCGACTGGTGCATCGCGCGCCACCTCGAGAAGAAGCTCAACGCCGCCGAGGCGTCGGCCGCCAAGCTGTTCCACACCGAGCTGCAGTGGGAGGTGTGCGACGCCGCACTCCAGCTCCATGGCGGCGCGGGCTACATGAACGAATATCCGATCGCCCGCCTGTGGCGCGACGCCCGCGTCCAGCGCATCTACGGCGGCACGTCGGAGATCATGAAGATCGTCGTCGGCCGCTCGATCTGAGCGGCCGCACGGCTACCACTTGGCGAAGAGTTCCTCGGGGCGGCGGAAGGCCTTGAACTCGAGCGCGTTGCCGGCGGGATCGTAGAGGAACATCGTCGCCTGCTCGCCGGGCCGGCCGGGGAAGCGGACGTGCGGCTCGATCACGAACTGCGTCCCCGCGGCGCGCAGCCGCTCGGCGAGCGCCTCCCAGTCCGGCCAGTCGAGCACCAGCCCGAAGTGCGGGACGGGGACATGATCGCCGTCGACCTCATTGCGGTGCGCGACGCCCGCCTGTCCCGGCGCGAGATGCGTGACGAGCTGGTGGCCGTGGAAATCGAAGTCGATCCACTGCTTGTCCGAGCGCCCCTCCGGGCAGCCCATGACCTCGCCGTAGAAGCGGCGCGCGGCAGCGAGATCGTCGACGGGGATGGCGAGATGAAACGGGACGGGCATGGTCAGAGCGACGCCTGCAGCTTGTCGAGAAGGGCGCGGGCGCCCTGCCCCGCGCCGCCGACGCCCTCGGCGCCGAGCTGGACGTCGAGGCGGCGGATCCGCTCGTAGAGATCGTCGCTCGCATCGATGATGATGCGGGCCTGCGCGGGCAGCGTCACGAGCTGCGAGGCGGGCGCGGCCTCCGGTGCGCGGCCGAGCCGGCGCTCGGGGGCGCGAGCGGCGTCCTCGGTGAGTTCGCCGGCCTCGACCGCCTTGCGCACCATCAGCCAGGCGACGATGTGCATGAGCCGGGTCGTCACCTTCAACGCCTCGCAGCTGAAGGTGACGCGGGTGGCCGGATCGAGCCGCAGCCGGTCTTCCGCGCCGTCGAGATCGAAGTAGCGGCGCGCCGAATCCGCGAGCGTCATCGCCTCGACATAGAGCGTCTCGACGAGCTTCGGGGTGATCTCGCTGTGCGGCACGACGGTCATCACGCTCCTTATGCCAAGCCGCCGCGGCCACTTGAAGCCGAAACGGCCGATTCCCAGATCAGCGGCGCAGACGATGCCATTCGGGTCGTCAGCATCCCCGGTCCGGCCATCCGGCGGACCATCAACATCATCTGTCGCTTCAAGAAGGATGGACGATATGCGTTACGATTTCTCTCCCCTGCTCCGCTCCTCGATCGGCTTCGAGAACCTCAACCGCCTCGTCGAATTCGCAACGCGCGGCGCCGAGGGCGAGGCCTATCCGCCCTACAACATCGAGAAGCTCGGCGAGGACGCCTACCGCATCCAGATGGCGGTGGCGGGCTTCAGCCGCGACGAGCTCGATCTGACGGTGCAGGAGAACACCCTCATCGTGACCGCCCGCGCCGCGGCCGAGACGGAGACGAAGGATCGCACCTTCCTCCATCGCGGGATCGCCAAGCGCGCGTTCGAGCGCCGCTTCCAGCTCGCCGACACCATCAAGGTGACCGGCGCCAGCTTCGAGAACGGCCTCCTGAACATCGAGCTGGTCCGCGAGGTCCCCGAGCACAAGAAGCCGCGCAAGGTCGAGATCGGCCAGCAGCTCGGCGCGCAGCCGGTGATCGAGGGTCAGAAGCTCGCCGCCGAATAAGCGCGGCAGCCGAACCGACAGGCCGGGGCCGGGTCGCAAGACCCGGCCCCTTTGCTATGCGCGGCGTGACGTCAGCGCGACCCACAGCCCGGCGATGGCGAGAACGCCGCCGAGCGCCGCCTCGATCGTCCACTGATAGCCCTCGAACGCGGTCGACAGCGCCATCGCGATGAAGGGGGTGAGCAGGCTCGAATAGGCGGCCTTGGCCGGGCCGATGTCGCGGATGATCTCGTAATAGACCAGGAAGGCGACGCAGCTGGCGACGATCGCCAGATAGAAGACCCCGCCGAGATAGCCGGGCGACGGATCGATCACCGGCGGGCCGTATTGCACCCATGCGAGCCCGACGTTGATCGCCGCGCCGTAAAGGAAGCCCGTCGCCAGCAGGCCGTGCGGCGGCAGGCGCTGGGCGAGCGGCGTCGCCTGCATGACGTTGGCGATGCTCGCGCACAGGATGCTGCCGAGCGTCATGGCGAGGCCGAGCGCGACCTGCCCGCCCATCGGCGCGCCCGCGATCTCCCGCCAGAACAGCAGCGCGACGCCGGCCATGCCGACGACGCTGCCGGCGGCGAAGCGCGGCGTCACCCGGTGGCCGAGCGCGGCCCAGGCGAGGAGCGCGTTGGGCACGATCAGCAGCGCGAAGGCGACCGCGACGAGCCCCGAGGTGACATGCTGCTCGGCGGCGTAGACAAGGTTGAAGTTGGCGGCGAACTGGAAGACGCCCATCGCCATCGCGAACAGATGCCCCTGCCGCCCGAGCCGCAGCGACTTGCCGGTGGCGACGCAGAAGGCGAGCAGCGCCAGCCCGGCGACGAGGAAGCGGTAGGCAACCGACCAGCCGGGCGGAACGATGCCGAGCTGCGTCTTGATGACGAGCCAGGTCGAGCCCCAGATCAGCGTGACGAGAATGAACCCGGCGAGCGTGCGTCCCGTCACGCCGGGAGCGCCCGGAAGGCGTCGGCGAGCGCCGCGATCTCGTCGGCCGGGCTGTCCCACGAGACGACGAAGCGCGCCTCGCCCGAGCCGGCGTCGCCCCAGTCGTAGAACTGGAAGCCGCGGGCGCGCAGCATGGCCGCGCCCGCCTCGCCGACATTCACGAAGACCTCGTTGGCCTCGACCGGGTGCGTCAGCCGCCCACCCGCCGCCTGCGCCAGCACCTGCGCGCCGCGATTGGCGGCCTCGGCGTTGCGCGCCCAGGCGCCGCTTTCGATGTAGGCGAGCAGCTGGGCGGCGGCGAAGCGGCCCTTCGATGGCATCTGCCCGGCGCGCTTGCGGCGGAACGGCAGCTCGGCGGCGAGCGCGGGATCGAAGACGACGATCGCCTCGGCCGACAGCCCGCCGTTCTTG
>JADCGM010000340.1 GCA_020249025.1 Alphaproteobacteria bacterium | reverse complement strand
GTCGAGCGCGGGCTGGTGGAGTCGCGGGCGCGGGCGCAGGCGCTCGTCATGGCGGGGCTGGTGTTCGTCGGGGATCGCAAGGTCGACAAGGCCGGGCAGGCGGTGGCGACCGATGCGGCCATCGAGGTCAAGGGGCGGGATCATCCCTGGGTGTCGCGCGGCGGAGTGAAGCTGGCGCATGCGCTGGCGCACTTCGGCTGGGACATTGCGGGCGCGGTCGTGATGGACGTCGGCGCTTCGACCGGGGGCTTCACCGATGTCGCGCTGACGAAGGGCGCGGCGCGGGTCTATGCGGTCGATGTCGGGCATGGCCAGCTGGCGTGGAAGCTGCGGCAGGACCCGCGGGTGGTGGTGCTGGAGAAGGTCAATGCTCGGCACCTGACCCCGGACCAGATTCCGGAGCCCATCGATCTTATCGTTTGTGACGCCAGCTTCATCTCGCTGAAGACGGTTCTGGCGACGCCGCTCTCCTTCGCGGCGCCGGGCGCGCGACTCGTCGCGCTGGTGAAGCCGCAGTTCGAGGCGGGGCCGGGCGAGGTCGGGAAGGGCGGGGTGGTCCGCGATCCCGCCATCCATGCCCGGGTTTGCGAGGAGGCGCAGGCGTGGCTTGCCGCCCAGCCTGGCTGGCGCGTCGAGGGGCTGACGCAGAGCCCGATCACCGGGCCCGAAGGCAATATCGAGTTCCTGCTCGCGGGCGTGCGCGACGCCTGACCGGTCCGCGGCCTTGCGCCCCCCCGCCGGACTAGTATAGGAGCCGCCGACCCGGACACCCGCGGGCGTGGCGGAACTGGTAGACGCGGCAGGTTTAGGTCCTGTTGTCGAAAGACGTGGGGGTTCGAGTCCCTTCGCCCGCACCAGTTCACCGCCCCGACCGCCGACACGAGACGAAAGCACAGACACGATGCGGATTGCCGAGACGCTCAACGAGGGCCTCAAGCGCGAATATGTGGTGACGATTTCCGCCAAGGAGTTCGCCGCCAAGATCGACGCCAAGCTCGCCCAGGTCGCGCAGCAGGTCCGCATGCCCGGCTTCCGCCCCGGCAAGGTCCCGGCGAATCTCGTCCGCAAGATGCATGGCCCGGCGATCCAGGGCGAGGCGCTCGAGGAAGCTGCGAACGAGGGTGTGCAGGAGCTCCTGACCAAGGAGAAGCTGCGTCCGGCGATGCAGCCGAAGGTCGAGCTCGACGATTATCAGGAGGGCATGGATATCTCGCTCAAGGTGGCGATGGAGATCCTGCCGGCCGTGACCGCCCCGTCGATCGAGGGCATCGCGCTCGAGAAGCTCGTCGCCAAGCCGAGCGACGCCGACCTCGACGAGGCGGTGAAGCGTCTCGCCGATCAGCAGAAGGCGTTCGAGGCGGCGCCGAAGACCCATGCGGCGAAGGCCGGCGACGCGGTCGTCATGGACTATGCCGGCTCTGTCGACGGCGAGGCGTTCGACGGCGGTACCGGCGAGGGCATGCAGGTGCTGCTCGGCTCCGGCCAGCTCATCCCGGGGTTCGAGGACCAGCTCGTCGGCGTGAAGGCCAATGAGCAGCGTACCGTCACGGTGACCTTCCCAGCCGACTACAACGTCCCCTACCTCAAGGGCCGCGAGGCCAAGTTCGAGGTCACGGTGACCGAGGTCCGCACGGCCAAGGAGGTCGCGCTCGACGACACGCTCGCCAAGAACCTCGGTCTGGAGAGCATCGACCAGCTGCGCGAGATCCTGAAGGACCAGCTGTCGGCCGAGCTCGACGGGCTGTCGCGCACCTACCTCAAGCGCAAGCTGCTCGACCACCTCGCCGCGACCAACAGCTTCGACGTTCCGCCGTCGATGGTCGACGCCGAGTTCGACCAGATCTGGGCGCAGCTCGAGCATGAGGCCGGCCATGAGGCCGATCCGGAGGCCGCCAAGGCCGAGCTCGAGAAGGACAAGGACGAGTATCGCCGCATCGCCGAGCGCCGCGTGCGCCTCGGCCTGCTGCTCTCGGAGATCGGTCAGGCCAACAACGTCACCGTCTCGCAGCAGGAAATGAACCGCCTCATCGCGCAGGAAGCCAGCCGCTACCCGCGCGACCAGCAGCAGCAGGCGGTCAAGTTCTTCCAGCAGAACGCGATGGCGGCCGCCCAGCTGCGCGCCCCGCTCTACGAGGACAAGGTCGTCGACCTGTTGATCTCGAAGGCGGCGCTCACCGAGCGCGAGGTCGGCCGCGAGGAGCTGGAAGCGGCGATCCAGAGCGAGGACGAGAGCCCGGCGGGCCACGTCCACGGCCCGGGCTGCGGTCACGATCACCATGATCACGACCACAAGCCGGCGAAGGCCAAGGCCGCCAAGGCGAAGCCGGCTGCGAAGGCGAAGGACGCCGAGGCTGCGCCGGCCGAGGCCGCTCCGGCCAAGGCTGCGAAGAAGCCGGCCGCCAAGGCCAAGGCCGCCGAGGCTCCGGCCGCCGAGGCCGCGCCGGCCAAGGCCGCCAAGCCCAAGGCCAAGAAGAGCGCCTGAGCGCGACAGGGCGGGAGCGGCAGGCGTATCGCGACCCGGCCGCTCCCCCCGGGCGCTTGACGCCCGGGCAACCGATTGAGACGTTGCCGTCATGGTTCTCGATCCGCCGACGCTGATCGTGTCGGCCGGCATGTCAGCCGGCGTGCTGTTCGTCGTGCTTGTCGTGTCGTGGCTGCAGGACCGCACGACCACGGCGCTGCTGTGGTGGAGCGCCGCGCTCGCCATCGCCGCATCCGGGCTCGTTCTCTACACCAGCGCCGCCCGCGCCAGCGACCCGGCGCGCGAGTTCGGCAATGCGATGTTCCTGCTCGCTTCGGGCTGCGTCTACGCGGGCGCCTGCCGCTTCAACCGGCGCCCGATCTCGCCGGCGATCATGCTGGCGGCGCCGATCGCGTGGCTGGCGGCGGTGTGGACGGTCGAGATGAGCTTCGCCGCGCGCGTCTCCTACGGCTCGATCCTGTTCGCCGCGCTCGCCATCGCCAGCGCCTGGGAATTCTGGCGCGGCGACCGGCTGATCTTCCAGCGCGGTGCCGCCGTGATCATGTCGATGCAGGCGACGTTCTTCCTCGCCCGTATCGCTTCCGGACCGGCGATTTTCATGGAGGGCGGCGGCGAATCGCTCGACAACAACTGGGCGACCGTCATGGGCGTCTCCAGCCTGCTTTACGTGAACGTCATCGGCTACTTCATGCTGGGCATGGCCAAGGAGCGGGCCGACATCGCCAACCGCCGCGCCGCGCTCAGCGATCCGCTCACCGGCGTCGGCAATCGGCGCGGATTCCTGGCCGCAGGGGAGCGTCTGTTGGCACAGGCGAAGGGGGCCCCGGTCACGTTGCTGCTGTTCGATCTCGATCACTTCAAGGCGGTCAACGACCGGCATGGCCACAGCATCGGCGACGACGTGCTCGTCGGCTTCTGCGATGTGCTGCGCGCGGAACTGCCGGCGTCCGCGGTGATCGGCCGGATGGGCGGCGAGGAGTTCGCAGTGACGATCGTCGGTGCGGAGGCGGGCCGGGCGCTCGATATCGCTGAGTCGGTCCGCACCCGGTTCGCGCGTGACTGGGGTGTGCGCGACGGGCTCGCCATCGAAGCGACCGTCAGTGCGGGGATCGCCGCCGACCCGATCGGTGTGACAGGACTCGTCACGCTGTTGTCGCGGGCAGACAGCGCACTCTACCGCGCCAAGGCGGCGGGCCGAGACCGGATCGAGACAGCGGCCGCATCTCCCGTCCCGGCCTGAGCCGCGACCGCCCGCACGTCACGAAGAATTCACGCGGCATCCCGCCGGCGGACTGCTTGACAGCGCGAAAGCCCCGCCACATATCGCCCGCACCGTTAGCACTCGCTTCCGGTGAGTGCTAACGCACCACATCCACGTTCAACCGATGGGGCCGGCCAGTGCCTGGCCTCGCAAGACAGGGTGATCGCATGAACTTCCGTCCGTTGCACGATCGCGTGCTCGTCCGCCGCGTCGAGGCCGAAGAGAAGACCGCCGGCGGGATCATCATCCCGGACACCGCCAAGGAGAAGCCGCAGGAGGGCGAGGTTGTCGCCGCCGGATCGGGCACCCGTGGCGAGGATGGCAAGGTCACGCCGCTCGACGTCAAGGCCGGCGACCGCATCCTGTTCGGCAAGTGGTCGGGCACCGAGGTCAAGATCAACGGTGAAGACCTGCTCATCATGAAGGAGAGCGACATCCTCGGGATCGTCGGCTGACCGCCGCCTCCTGACGGATCGTTCCGCACTTCCAATTCACAGCACCAACATTCCTGATTGAAGGGACACGAACATGGCAGCGAAGGACGTCAAGTTTTCGCGCGACGCGCGTGAGCGCATTCTCCAGGGCGTCGACATCCTGGCCGACGCGGTCAAGGTGACGCTCGGTCCGAAGGGCCGCAACGTCGTCATCGAGAAGAGCTTCGGGGCGCCCCGGATCACCAAGGACGGCGTCACCGTCGCCAAGGAGATCGAGCTCAAGGACAAGTTCCAGAACATGGGCGCGCAGATGGTGCGCGAGGTGGCGTCGAAGACCAACGACATCGCCGGCGACGGCACCACCACCGCGACCGTTCTCGCCCAGGCGATCGTCCGCGAGGGCATGAAGTCGGTCGCGGCCGGCATGAACCCGATGGACCTGAAGCGCGGCATCGACATGGCCGTCGGCAAGGTCGTCGAGGACCTCAAGGCCCGTTCGAAGCCGGTCGCCGGCTCGTCGGAGATCGCTCAGGTCGGCACCATCTCGGCCAACGGCGAGAAGGAAATCGGCGAGATGATCGCGCAGGCCATGGAAAAGGTCGGCAAGGAAGGCGTCATCACCGTCGAGGAGGCCAAGGGCCTGACCTCGGAGCTGGACGTCGTCGAGGGCATGCAGTTCGACCGCGGCTACCTCTCGCCGTACTTCATCACCAACGCTGAGAAGATGCAGGTCGAGCTCGACAACCCCTACATCCTCATCCACGAGAAGAAGCTCTCGAACCTGCAGGCGATGCTCCCGGTCCTCGAGGCCGTGGTGCAGAGCGGCCGTCCGCTGCTCATCATCGCCGAGGACGTCGAGGGTGAGGCGCTGGCGACGCTCGTCGTCAACAAGCTGCGCGGTGGCCTCAAGGTCGCAGCCGTCAAGGCGCCGGGCTTCGGCGATCGCCGCAAGGCGATGCT
>JADCGM010000034.1 GCA_020249025.1 Alphaproteobacteria bacterium | reverse complement strand
GACCGCGCCGATCGCGCGGGCGTCGGCGGACAGCGCATCGAGGTGCGCCATCACCGCCGCCTTGTGCGGCACCGTGACGTTGCAGCCCCGCCAGTCGGGGTCGGCGCGGCGCGCAGCGAAAAATTCCGCGAGGCCGTCGGCGGTCACATGCGTCTTGGCGTAGCTGCCCTCAAGCCCGAGCGCGTGCAGCCAGAATCCGTGGATGATCGGGGACTTGGACTGGGCGATGGGGTCGCCGATCACCTCGGCGTGCGGACGAGCCATGGCCCCTTATGCAACCCGCCTCCCGCCGCCTCAAGCGGGCCCCGCGCTCGACCCCCTTGCGCTTCGTTGTTGCGCCGCACAAACTGCGATTCAGGGAGAGGGAATGCCGGGGCCAGCCTTTGACGAGATGACCGGATTGGGGGACGCGCTGCCGCGCGACGCCTATGCCCGCATCAAGACCTGGCTCGACGCCGCGCCGCCCGATTATCTCCAGACCCGCCGTCAGCAGGCGGAACTGTTCTTCCGCCGCATCGGCATCACCTTTGCGGTCTATGGCGATGCGCAGGCCGACGAGCGGCTGATCCCCTTCGACATCATCCCGCGCGTGCTGTCGCGCAAGGAGTGGTCGAAGCTCGAGCGCGGCCTCATCCAGCGCGTCGGGGCGCTGAACGCCTTTCTCGCCGACGTTTACGGCGCGCAGGAGATCCTGAAGGCGGGCATCGTCCCGGCCGAGCTGGTGCTCCGCAATCCGCAATATGAACTCGCCGCCGTCGGCCGGCCGCCACCGCACGGCGTCTACACACATATCGCCGGCATCGACATCGTCCGCACCGGGCCCGACAGCTTCCATGTGCTGGAGGACAACGCCCGCACCCCGTCGGGCGTCTCCTACATGCTTGAGAACCGCGAGGTCATGCACCGGCTGCTGCCCGAGCTGTTCGACCGCCACCGTGTCGCGCCCGTCGACGATTATCCGGAAACGCTGCTGGCGACGCTGCGCTCGGTCGCCCCCCCCAACTGCCGCGCCGACCCGACCATCGTCGTGCTGACGCCGGGCTTCCACAATTCGGCCTTCTACGAACACAGCTTCCTCGCCGATAAACTCGGCGTCGAGCTGGTCGAGGGCAGCGATCTCTTCGTGCGCGAGGACGTGCTCTACATGCGCACGACAGAGGGGCCAAAGCGCGTCGACGTCGTCTATCGCCGCGTCGACGACGCCTTCCTCGATCCGCTGGTGTTCCGCCCGGATTCGATGCTCGGCGTGCCGGGGATGATGAGCGCCTACGCCTGCGGCAACCTCACCATCGCCAATGCGGTCGGCACCGGCGTCTCGGACGACAAGGCGATCTACAGCTACATGCCGGAGATCGTTCGCTTTTACACCGGCGAGGAGCCGCTGCTCGACAATGTCCCGACCTGGCGCTGCCGCGAGCCGGACGCGCTCGCCCATGTGCTCGATCATCTGCCCGAGCTGGTGGTGAAGGAGGTCGACGGCTCGGGCGGTTACGGCATGCTCGTCGGGCCGCACGCGACGAAGGCGCAGATCGAAAGCTTCGCCGCCAAGCTGCGCGCCAACCCCGACAAGTTCATCGCCCAGCCGACGCTGGCGCTGTCGACCTGCCCGACCCTTGTCGATGCCGGAGTCGCGCCGCGCCATGTCGACCTGCGGCCGTTCGTTCTGACCGGCGCCAACGGGACGAAGATCGTCCCCGGCGGCCTCACCCGCGTCGCGCTCGCCGAAGGCTCGCTGGTGGTCAATTCAAGCCAGGGCGGCGGGACGAAGGACACCTGGGTGCTCGATGACTAGGGGGGGTATCTAGCCATGCTCTCCCGCACCGCCGGAAACCTGTTCTGGGCCGGGCGCTACATCGAGCGCGCGGACTTCGTCGCGCGTCTGACCGATGCGACGCTGCGGCTGGCTGCGCTGCCGTCGTCCTATGGCGGCGACATCGATGCCTGGCGCTCGGCGCTCGCCGCGGCGGGCGTCGCGCAGGCCTATTCGGAGCGCCATCCCGAGCTCGCCGAGGAAACGGCGCTCCAGTTCCTGTCGCTCGATCCCGAGAACGCCTCGTCGATGCGCTGCTGCATCGAGAAGGCGCGCAACAACGCCCGCGCCGTGCGCACCGCGCTCACCGTCGAGGCGTGGGAGGCGATCAACGGCGCCTGGCTCGACATCCAGCGCTTCGGAACCCGCTTCGATTCGCGCCCGACGCTCGCGCGGCTGCTCGATGCGGTGAAGGCGGCCGCGCTCGCCTTCGACGGTTCGACCCACCGCACGCTGCTGCGCACCGAGGGTTATTTCTTCCTGCGGCTGGGCGCCGCGATCGAGCGCGCCGACAACACCGCGCGTCTGCTCGACGTGAAATATCATCTGCTGCTGCCCCGCGAGGAGCCGGTCGGCGGCAGCCTCGACTATTTCCAGTGGACGACGATCCTGCGCACGGTCTCGGCGCTCACCGCCTATCGCCATGTCTACCGCGACAGCGTGAAGCCGTGGCTCGTCGCCGATCTGCTCATCCTCAACCGCCGCATGCCGCGCTCGCTCGCCGTCTGCGCGGCCGATGCGGTGCGCTATCTCGACCAGCTGGCGAACGAAAGCGGACGGCGGGGGCCGGCGCACCGCCTCGCCGTCGCCAACGCCAACAAGCTCGCCGCCGGGCGCATCGATGCGATCTTCGCGTCCGGGCTGCACGAATATGTCACCGACTTCATCGCGGAGAATAATCGGCTCGGCATGGCGGTCGCGGACCAGTATCTGTTCTGACCATGCGCGTGAAAGTCGCCCACCGCACCAGCTACGCTTACGACGCGCCCGCGTCGCAGGTGGTTCAGGCGCTGCGGCTGACCCCGCGCGACCATGAGGCGCAGCACGTCCGCAACTGGCGCATCGACATCGACGTGGACGGCTATCTGCGCGCCGGCACCGACCCCTACGGCAATGCGCTCCACATGTTCTACGCCGACGGACCGCTGTCGGCGATCACCATCACCGTGTCGGGCGAGGTCGACATCACCGACTCGGCCGGCGTGGTGCGCGGCGCTGCCGAGCCGCTCGATCCGCAGGTCTTTCTGCGCCCGACGCCGCTGACCACGCCTGATCGCGGCCTCGCCGACCTTGCCGCGCGCTGCGCGCAGCCGAGCACGGTCGATGCGCTGCATGCGCTGATGCTCGACATCCACGGCCGCATGACCTTCGACACCGACGCGACGCATGCGGCGACGACCGCGGCGGGAGCGCTCGCCGCCGGGCGCGGGGTCTGTCAGGATTTCGCGCACATGTTCATCACCGCCGCGCGGCTGATGGGGGTGCCGGCCCGCTATGTCTCCGGTCATCTCGCCCGCGACGAGACCCATCCGCAGGAAGCGGCGCATGCCTGGGCGGAGGCGCTCGTCCCCGATCTCGGCTGGGTCGCCTTCGATCCGGCGAACGGGGTGTGTGCGACCGAACGCCATGTCCGCATTGCCGTCGGCTCCGACTATCTCGCGGCTGCCCCCGTGCGCGGCGCGCGGCGCGGCGGGGGACTGGAAACGCTCGCGGTCGAGGTGCATGCCGCCGACGCGGCGATGCAGACGCAGCGCCAAAGCCAGGGATCGGGCCAGAGCCAGATCCAGAGCCAGAACTAGGGACGCACCGTGACCTATTGCGTGGGATTCCGGGTGAAGGACGGCCTCGTGATGATGGCCGATACGCGCACCAACGCCGGTGTCGACAACATCTCGACCTATCGGAAGCTTCGCCTCCACGGGAACGATGGCAAGCGCATCATCGCCATCGCCTCGGCCGGTTCGCTGTCGACGACGCAGGGCGCGATGCAGCGGCTTCAGCAGGGCGTGCTCAATCCCGAGACGGACAAGCCCGAAACGCTCGACAGCGTGCCGACCATCTATGCCGCCGCCCTTGCCGCCGGCCGCGCGGTGCGCGCCGCGCGCGACGGGATGGAAAGCCTCGAACAGGAAAGCATCAGCTTCGATGCGACCCTGCTCGTCGGCGGCTCGATCGGCGGCGAGCCGGTGCGGCTGTTTCTTGTCTATCCGCAGGGCAACGTCATCGAGTGCCAGCCTGACACGCCCTATCTGCAGATCGGCGAGAACAAATACGGCAAGCCGATCCTCGACCGCGCGCTCCAGTATGACACCGAGCTCTACGAGGCGATGAAGATCGGGCTGATCTCCTTCGATTCGACGATGCGGTCGAACCTCGCGGTCGGCCTGCCCATCGACCTCGTCGTCGTCCGCGACCGCCAGGCGACCGCCGAGCTCGTCCACCGCATCGGCCCCGACGACGCCTATTTCCACGACCTGTCGGAGCGCTGGTCGACCGCGCTCGCCCACGCGCGGGCGGAGATCCCGCAGCCGCCGTACAAGTAGGCGGGGGCGCTAGCGGCCGCGCCGGAGGCGGTTCACCGCTTCGTCGAGCGCGGAGAGGAAGCGGGAGCGGTCGGCTTTTGCGAATGGGGCGTTGCCGCCGCTGACGGCGCCCATGGCGCGCAGGTCCGCCATCAGCGCGCGCTGGGCAATGGCGCCGCCGATCGAGGCGGCGGTGAAGGGCTTGCCGGTCGGGGCGAGAACGGTTGCGCCCGCCTTCAGGCAGCGGTCGGCGAGGAGGATGTCGGCGGTGACGACGATGCTCGCCTTGCCCGCGTTCGTCGCGATCCAGTCGTCGGCGGCGTCGAAGCCGTCCGACACCTGGACCCGTTCGAGAAAGGGCAGCGCCGGGGCGTAGAGCGGGCTGTTGGAGACGAGCTTGACCAGCACCCCGTAGCGCCCGGCGACCCGGTAGATCTCGTCCTTGACCGGACAGGCGTCCGCGTCGACGAGAATCGCGAGGTCGCTCACGCCGCCGCGTGCCGCTCGCGCGTCGCGGTGAAGCGGAGCTCGGGATTGCGCTGGACGACGAAGTTCAGCTCCCAGGTGTCGCGGGCCATATAGACGGGTGCGCCGTCACGATCCTCGGCGAGGTTGGACTTGTTCTCATCCATGAACGCCTTGAGCTTGGCCGGATCGCCCGCCACCCAGCGCGCGGTCGCCCACGGGCTCGGCTCGAAGCCGGCGTCGACCTTGTATTCGGCGGCCATGCGCGAGATCAGCACGTCCAGCTGAAGCTGGCCGACGACCCCGACGATCCAGTTCGCGCCGATCAGCGGCTTGAACACCTGCGTCACGCCCTCCTCGGCCATGTCGTCGAGGGCGTTTCTGAGCTGCTTGGTCTTGGTCGGATCGCCGAGCTTCACGCGGCGCAGGATTTCGGGCGCAAAATTGGGGATGCCGGTGAAGGTCAGCGCCTCGCCCTCGGTCAGCGTGTCGCCGACGCGCAGGCTGCCGTGGTTGGGGATGCCGATGATGTCGCCCGGAAAGGCCTCGTCGGCGAGCTCGCGGCTCTGCGCGAAGAAGAAGATCGGGCTGTGGACCGCGATCGCCTTGCCGGTCTGCACCTGCTTCAGCTTCATGCCGCGCTTGAAGCGCCCCGACACCAGCCGCAGGAAGGCGACGCGGTCGCGGTGCTGCGGGTCCATGTTGGCCTGCACCTTGAAGACGAAGCCGGTGACCGCGCTTTCGCCCGGCGAGACGTTGCGCGGGGCGGCGGGCTGCGGCCGCGGGCTCGGCGCATGCGCGGCGAGCGCCGCGATCAGCGCATCGACCCCGAACTCGCGCAGCGCGGACCCGAAGAAGACGGGCGTCAGCGATCCGGCGCGATAGGCCTCCGCATCGAAGGCGGCATAGCCCGCACCCGCCAGCTCCACCTCCTCGCGGAAGGCGTCGGCCCCGCCATGCGGCATCAGCGCATCGAGCTGCGGATCGTCGAGGCCGCTCAGCTGCACCGTCCGCCCCTCGGGCGTCAGCACCCGGTGCGTCGCCAGCTCGTAGAGCCCGGCGAACTTCCCGCCCATGCCCATCGGCCAGATCATCGGGCAGACGTCGAGCGCCAGCTTGTCGGCGATTTCGTCGAGGAGCTCGAACGGCGAGCGCCCCTCGCGGTCGACCTTGTTGACGAAGGTCAGGATCGGGACGTCGCGCAGGCGGCAGACCTCGAACAGCTTCAGCGTCTGCGCCTCGATGCCGCGCGCCGCGTCGATCACCATCACGGCGGAATCGACCGCGGTCAGCGTGCGGTAGGTGTCTTCCGAAAAGTCCTCGTGGCCCGGCGTGTCGAGCAGGTTGAAGGTGACGCCGTCCTTCTCGAAGGTCATCACCGATGAGGTCACCGAGATGCCGCGCTGCTGCTCGATCTTCATCCAGTCCGAGCGCGCGCGCCGGTTCGCGCCGCGCGCCTTCACTTCGCCCGCCAGATGGATCGCCCCGCCCGATAGCAGCAGCTTTTCGGTGAGCGTGGTCTTGCCGGCGTCCGGGTGCGAGATGATCGCGAAGGTGCGGCGGCTGGCGATGGGATCGGCGGGGCTGAGCATGGCGCGCGGCTGATAGCCGAGATGCGCCGCAATGGCGATTCCCGCCGTCGGATGGCCCGCAAGAGGGGGGCATTAACCATCCCGGCGACTCGACAAATGTGAACAGCAAGTTAACCATTATGCCCGTGACCTCGCCGGGGGGGCGAGTCGCGAGAGGGAAGCCGATGCGCCGCAGCACCATCTGGGCAGCGTTGGCGGGTGTTGCTTTTTCCGCCTGTTCCGTATCCGCCATGGCCGCCACCGGCCCGACGAACGCGATGCCATCCGGCGCACGCGCCTCGGGCTCGCAGCTGGCCGATCTCGAGCCGACGCGGTCGCTTTCGATCGCGTCGCGGATCCTGCTCGTCGCGGCCAATGGCGCTGGCGATCTGATGGCGCAACCGGTGATCCGCGACGCGCCGGCCGTGCTCGGCGGACCCAAGCTCGAACTGCGGCTCGCACCCGGTTCGAAGGCGCCGAAGGCGGGCGACTATCGCGGCGTCGTCCCGGTCATCTACAACTACAACTAGACCGGACCGCACCCCCGCGGCGCACTTAAACGCTTGAGCGGCGACGCGGCTTGGCTTCTATACGGGCCGATCCGAAACGGTCCCGGGGTGTTTGCGTGGAATCGACGTCCGATCTCGTCTGCTATGTCTTCGATGGCTGGGAGCCGCTGATCCGCCCCGCCTCGCCCAAGCGCGACTGGATGGAAGCGACGACCGACCGCTTCGCCTATCGCTGCCTGCCGCTCGCCATCGCCAACGCCCATGGCTGGGAGATTCTCAGCCCGGTCGGCTTTCGCGCACGCTGGACCGGCGGCAACGGCGTCGAGTCGGTCGAGATCGTCGCCGACGAGGGCTCGACCGAGCACCAGATTCCGGTGTCGCTGTTCGGCTATGGCACCTTCACCTTCCACATCGAGGGCATCATCCGCACCTCGCCGGGTTGGAACATCTGCGTCGGCGGCCCGCCCAACGACGCCAAGGACGGCGTCGCGCCGCTCGGCGGCATCATCGAGACCGACTGGTCGCCCTACACCTTCACGATGAACTGGCGGCTCACGCGTCCCAACCACTGGGTCCGCTTCGAGAAGGGCGAGCCCTTCTGCTTCTTCTTCCCGGTCCAGCGCGGCGCGCTCGACGGGGTGAAGCCGGTGATCCGACCGATCGACGAGGAGCCCGGTCTGCGCGACAGCTTCCTGGCATGGAGCAAGTCACGCGACGCGCATCAGAAATGGATGGCCGAAACCAGGCCCAAGGCACCCTCGGACACCTGGCAGAAGCTCTATTTCCGCGGCGTCCAGCCCGACGGGTCTCCGGGGCCCGAGGACCATCAGTCGAAGATTCGCCTCGCCCCATTCGAGGACTCGCGCCCGCCCGACCAGCGCCCGGCCGCCTGTCCTGTCGACCGCGGCCCCGCCAAGGCCCCGCCCAAGCCGACCTATGCCTTTCCGCCGCCCCCGCCCGAAACGGTGATCGCGCGCCGCGACTGGTATCTTGACGTCATGCAGCGCCAGCAGTCGCTGTCGCAGCTGACCGGTGGCATCCCGCGGGTCGCGGATCTGTCATCGGACGAGTTCCTCGAGCATTTCTATGCGCCGAGCCGCCCCTGTGTGATCGAGGGGGCACTGGCCGGCTGGCCGGCGCTCGAACGCTGGACGCCCGCGTATCTGAAGGCGCGCGTTGGCAGTCCGCTCGTCGAGTTTCAGGGCGCGCGCAACGGCGACCCGCGCTTCGAGCTGCTGAAGGACAAGCACAAGATGAGGGCGCCGTTCGACGCCTTCATCGATGCCATCGCCGAGGCGCGCAGCAACGACGCCTATCTGACCGCCTACAACAGTGCCAGCAACGCCGCCGCGCTCGCGCCGCTCTACGAGGATCTCGGTGACATCCCCAATGTGCTGACGCCGGGCGGCGGCATGCTGTGGATCGGCCCGGAGGGGACCTTCACCCCGCTCCACTTCGATCTCACCAACAACCTCCTCGCGCAGATCACCGGTCGCAAGCGGCTCGTCCTCGTTCCGCCCAGCGAGTCGTCGAAGATGGCGCATCACCGCCATGTCTTCAGCGAGGTTCACGATCTAGAGGATCCGGCCTGCCTCGCCCGCCATCCGCAGGCGGCGAACGTGCGCCACTTCACCGTCGAGATCGGCCCCGGCGACCTGCTCTATATCCCCGTCGGGTGGTGGCACCAGGTGCGGTCGCTGAGCTTCAGCACCATGCTGACTTACACCAACTTCCTCTGGCCGAACGACGTCTTCGGGACGTACCCAGAAGGCTGACGCGCGCCCCTAGCCGTGCGCCTTCAACTCGTCACCGGTCAGCCGGGTGAGATGGAGCACATTGGTCGAGCCGGGCGTTCCGAACGGCACGCCCGCCATGAGGATCAGCCGATCGCCCGCGCCCGCCAGCCCGGTGCGCAGGGCCATGCGCTTGGACTTGGCGATCATCTCCTCGAAGTTGGCGACGTCGCGCGTGTGGACCGCATGGACGCCCCAGACGAGGCCGAGCCGCCGCGCCGTCGTCAGCTTGGGCGTCAGCACGAGGATCGGCACCGGCATGCGCTCGCGGCTGGCGCGGCGCGCGGTCGAGCCCGAGGTGGTGAAGCACACCACCGCCTTCGCCGAGACGGTGCGCCCGATCTGCTCGGCGGCGAGCGCCAGCGCATCGGCGGTCGTCGTCTCGGGCAGGATCTCGGTGAAGTGGATGCGGTCGTCGTGGCTGGGGTCGGCCTCCACCTGACGGGCGATGGCGTCCATCATCGCCACCGCCTCGCACGGGAACTGGCCGGCCGCGCTCTCGGCGGACAGCATCACCGCATCCGCGCCGTCGTACATGGCATTTGCGACGTCCGAGACCTCGGCCCGGGTCGGCGAGGGCGAGACGATCATCGATTCGAGCATCTGCGTCGCCACCACGACGGGCTTGCCCGCCGCGCGCGCCAGCTGGACGATTCGCTTCTGCGCCGGCGGCACCTGCTCGGGCGGCAGCTCGACGCCGAGGTCGCCGCGCGCGACCATCACCGCATCCGCCAGCTCGATGATTTCGGGCAGCCGTTCGAGCGCCGCCGGCTTCTCGATCTTCGCGAGCAGCGAGGCGCGCCCGCCGATCAGCCGCCGGGCTTCGGCGACATCCTCGGGACGCTGCACGAACGACAGCGCGATCCAGTCGACATGCGCATCGAGCGCGGCGGCGAGATCGCGGCGGTCCTTCTCGGTCAGCGCCGCCAGCGGCAGCACCGTATCGGGAACGTTGAGCCCCTTGTTGTCGGACAGGGTGCCCGGGACCTCGACCGTCACCTCGATGGCGTCGGCGGCGACGCTCGCGACGCGCACTTGCACCTTGCCGTCGTCGAGCAACAGGCGCTGCCCCGGCTTGATCGACTGGAAGATCTCGCGGTGCGGCAGGCAGGTGCGGGTGGCGTCGCCCGGCGCCGGGTCGCTGTCGAACCGGAAGCGCTGGCCCTTCTCCAGCGTCACCTTGCCGTCTGCGAACTTGCCGACGCGCAGCTTCGGGCCCTGAAGATCGGCGAGGATGGCGATCGGCCGGCCGACCTCCTTCTCCACCGCGCGCACCGTGTCGATCAGGGTGCGCCGCCCCTCGGTAGTGCCATGGCTCATGTTGACCCGGAAGGCGTCGGCGCCGGCATCGAACAGCTTGCGGATCATCGCCTTGCTGCTCGACGCGGGTCCGAGCGTCGCGAGGATGCGGACCTTGCGCTGGCGGGGTTCGACCATGATGTCCTTCTTGTACGCTGCTGGCTTGAACGCTGACGGCTTCACGCGGATGACGGCGGCTTGCCCGCCGCTCTATAATCGCCTCGTTACCGCCGAACACGACAAAAGGGGAATCGATGTCTCTCGATCCGGCCACGCTCGAACGTCTGGAGGCCGCCGCCTTCCGCCGCCTCGTCGATCATCTCCAGCAGCGCACCGATGCCCAGAACATCGACCTGATGGGTCTCGCCGGCTTCTGCCGCAATTGCCTGGGCGACTGGCTGCACGAGGCCGCGGCCGAGGCGGGGGTCGAGCTGTCGAAGGAGGCCGGGCGCGAGCGGGTCTACGGGATGCCCGCCGCCGAATTCAAGGCGAAGCACCAGAGCCCCGCCACACCTGAACAGATGGCGCGGATGGAGGCATCGCTGGCGAAGAACGAGGCCTACCGGGCGGCGCGCGGCGGGCGCTGACGCTCCGCTTGCGCCGCCCCGGACGCGCGACTAGCGTCCGCCGCTTTCCACGACTCGCACACAGCACAGACAAGGAGTTCCGCACATGGCGGGGGGTACCGTTTCGGCCGAGCAGCTGCGCCTGTTCATCGAGCGCATCGAGCGCCTCGAGGAAGAGAAGAAGGGCATCGCCGACGACATCAAGGACGTCTACGCCGAGGCCAAGGGGCAGGGCTACGACGTCAAGACGATGCGCCAGATCGTCCGTCTCCGGAAGATGGAGCGCGACGCCCGCATGGAGCAGGAAGCCCTCCTCGACACCTACAAGGCCGCGCTCGGGCTGGCGGACTAAGCGGAATTGCACCGCCCTGTGCATGCACGGCGCTTGTCCGTGCATGCACAGGGGATTATCTTCGTGGCCATGAACCGCCGCGCCCAGAAGCCCATCACCATCCGCTCCGACCGCGCCGCCGCGCGGCTGGCGCTGCTCACGCGCGACGGCCGCAGTCAGGCCCGCGTCATCGAGGAGGCGCTCGACCGGATGCCGGTGCCGCCTGCGCCGGATAGCGAGGCCGAGCGCCGGGCGCGGATCGAAGCCCGCATCCGCCGCCTGTCGCGCTTCGGCCCCGTCAGCATGGCCGAGTTCGACGCCCGCGAGTATGACGAGCGCGGCAATCCCCGGTGATCGTCGACACGTCCGCATTGATGGCCGTGGCGCGGGGTGAGCCGGGCCATGAACCCATGCTTGCTGCCCTTCTCCGCGAGCCCGGGGTCATTCCGTCCCCCGTGCTCGTCGAGTTCCACCGGGTCGCTGCAAGGTTCGGCAATCGTCTCGATGCCGACGATGAAGGCTTGATCGAGGACTTGCTGGCGGGGCCGATCCGCGTTGAGCCGTTGTCGGAGGTGGCCGCGCGTGCCGCGGTGGCGGCGAACCCCCGCTTCGGCTCCGGCAACGGGCACGGCGGCAAGCTCAATCTGCTCGACCTGATGGTCTATGGCGCAGCCGTCACCTCCGGCCGCCCGATCCTCTGCACTGGGCGCGACTTCGCCGCCACCGACGCCGAGATTCACCCCGCCAGCCGCCTCGGCTGAGGGGGGCCCAGCCAATCGGCAACGAACATCGCGACCGCGTCTGGCCGTTCGAGATGCAGGAAGTGCCCGACGCCGTCGATGAGCCGCTCCTCGTAGCCTTGCGGAAACAGCGCCGCCTGCCCGCGATATACGCGCGGATCGATGCAGCCGTCGGCGGTTCCCCCGATCGCGAGCGTCGGGACCGGAATTGGCGACGCGGGCGTGTCGAAGCCGCCCGCCCGGTACATCGCCGCCGGTTGCGGCATGCTTGCTGCGAGCGTCGCCTTGACGCGGCGCAGATGCGCAGGATCGGGCGTGAAACCGGGGGCCCAGCGCGCCCACAACCGGTCGACATAGGCGAAGCCGTCGTCGGCGACGCGGCGGTCCGCGCGAGCGCCGAACTGGAAGCCGATGATGTAGCGGCTGAGCCACCATTGGCGCGGGATGCGCCACAGGTTGGCAGCGATGGCGGCTGGATGCGGTGCGGCGAGCAGCGCCGCGCGACCGAACCGGATCGGCGCACGCGCCATCGCCGCACAGCCGATCTGGCCGCCGTAGTCATGGCCCACGAACGCCACGGGCGCGGCAGGCGACAGCGCCTCGGCGATCGCGAGGAGATCGTCTGCCAGCCCATTTAGGCCGAGGTCGCCGTCGAGCGGCGACGGCGCATAGCCGCGCAGATAGGGCGCGGCGCAGCGCCAACCCCGCGCGGCGAGCGCATCGGCAAGCGCATCAAAGGTCGAGGCGTCGTCGGGAAAGCCGTGGAGCAGCAGCGCCAGAGGCGCGTCGGCGGCGCCCCTCTCGCGCACGGTGAAGGTCCCGCGCGGCGTCGCGACGGTCCGCAGCGCAACGCCGCTCACGCCGCCGCCGCCAGCAAAGGCACCACCGGCATCAGCAGCGCCGCGACACGTCCCACCGTAGCATTGCCGCCCGCGCCGCGGTTGGCGACCGCGATCCCGAACAGCGCCCAGGCGATCACCAGCGCATAGATCAGGCTCCCGCTCAGCGCGGCGACTGTGCCGGAGAGCAGCAGCGCCGCGCCGAGCAGCGCAAGGCTAGCCGCGGTTTCGATCGCGATCCCACGCCGACGCAGGGTCGAACTGAGG
>JADCGM010000339.1 GCA_020249025.1 Alphaproteobacteria bacterium | reverse complement strand
TGCCCTGCCGAAAGGTCGCCGATGAGCGCTTCGCAACCCCGCCGCGTAACGTCGTTCCTCGTGCTGGCGGTCGCATTCGGCGTGCTCGATGCGATCTGGCTGAATTCGACGGCGGACCCGCTCTATCGCGCACAGCTCGGGGCGCTGATGCGCGCCGAGTTCGATTTCCGCCCCGTCGCGATCTTCTACCCGCTCTATCTTGTCGGCGTGTTCGCGCTGGCGGTGCTGCCGGGGCTGGTCGAGCGCCGGGTCGCGGGCGCGACGTGGCGCGGCGCGCTGTTCGGGCTGGTCGCCTATGCGACCTATGATCTGACCAATCAGGCGACGATCGCCGGCTGGTCCTGGACCGTGACCGCAGTCGATCTCGTCTGGGGGACAGTCGCGACCGGAACGGCGGCGACCCTAGCGGCTTGGGCCGGGCTCCGCCGCTAGCGGCGGCACGTCGAGGCTCTCGCCAGGCAGCAGCGCCGGGAACCGCGCCGGATCGATCACAGCGGCGCCAAGCGCCGTTGCAAGATCGCGCGGCGGGGCGTCGATGGCCTCGTCGGTCAGCTGCCAGACGCCCCAGTGGATGCCGATCGCCTGCGCTGCGCCGAGGTCGCGGAAGGCAGACACCGCTTCTGTCGGATCCATGTGCTGGTAGCGCATGAACCAGCGCGGCTCATAAGCCCCGACCGGAAGCAGCGCGAGGCGATAGGGTCCGCGCGCCGCGGCCGCCTCGCGGAACGCCGAGCCGTCGCCATAGCCGCAGTCTCCGGCGAAATAGATCGCCCCGCCAGGCGCCGTGATGGTGAAGCCGCCCCAGAGCGCGCGGTTGCGATCCTGCCCCCAACGCGACGACCAGTGCTGGACGCGCTCGACCGTCACCGAGACGCCCGGCGCGATGCCGACGGTCTGGCCCCAGTCGCGCGCCACCGCATCGATGCCGACGCGCGCCATCAGCGCGGCATTGCCGAGCGGGGTGACGATCACCGGCCGGTCGCGCTCCCACAGCGCCTTCAGCGTTGCCAGATCGAGATGGTCGTAGTGGTTGTGACTGACGAGAACGACGTCGATCTTGGGCAGATCGGCGAAGCGGATTCCGGGCGCGCGCACCCGCTTCGGGCCGGCCCAGCCGACAGGCGAGGTGCGCTCCGCCCAGACCGGATCGGTAAGGATGTTGAGGCCCTGCGTCTGGATCAGCAGCGCGGCATGACCGACCGAGGTGACGACGAGGCGCTCGCCCTCAATGCGGGCGGCGGGAACGACGGGAGTGACGGGCACGCTTTCTGGCCAGGCTTCGCGCCCGCCCGAGAGCTGCCAGCGTAAGAAATCGAGAAGCCCGGTCGGCTGGATCCGGTCGGGATTGAAGAAGCGCTCGCCGTCGAAATTGGCGGAGACGGGGCCGGCGTAATAGCGATCGTCGAGCCCCATGCGGACCAGCACGAAAAGGCTGGCGACTCCGGCGAGAATCAGCAGGATGCCGCCCATGAACCGCTTCCGCCCGTCACCCGCCATTGCGCTTCTATGCGGTCTGCTGCTGACCGGGGCAAGCGCGCGCGCCGCACCCGCCGACCTGTCGCCGGCACTGAGCCGGATCGTCGAGACGCATGGGCTGGCGGGCGTGGCGGCAACGGTGGTGACGCGCGACGGCGTGGTGGCCGAAGGGGCGGCGGGGCGCGCCGTGATCGACCCGGCCGAGCCTGCGCGCGAGCGGGCGATGACCGCGGACGCGCCGCTGCGCTGGGCGTCGGTTTCGAAGCTGGTGATGACACTCGGCGTGATGCGGCTCGTCGAGCAGGGTCGGCTCGACCTCGACCGCGACGTCTCCGACTATCTCGGCTGGCGGCTGCGCAATCCGGCGCATCCCGATACGCCGGTGACGCTGCGGCTCCTGCTCAGCCACCGGTCGAGCCTCAGCGATGCGGGCGGCTACATCTTTCCGCTCGGCGAGCGCATCCGTGACCGGCTGACGGCGGACAATTGGGCCAAGCAGGCGCCGGGGGCGATCTTCTCCTACGCCAACGTCAACTACGGGATCGCGGCGAGCGCGATGGAGGCGGCCACCGGCGAGCGCTTCGACCGGCTGATGACGCGGCTGCTGTTCGCGCCGCTCAAGATGGACGCCTGCTTCAACTGGTCGGGGTGCAGCCAGTCGGCGTTCGCACGGGCGGCGGTGCTCTACCGCAAGGGCATCGACGAGACCCAGTGGCGGCCCGACGGACCGTGGATTGTACAGACCGACGATTTGCGCGGCCAACCGCCGGCCTGCCTTGTGCGCCGTCCGGAGGGCGCGGCCTGCGATCTGTCGGGTTACAAGCCCGGCGACAATGGCGCGCTGTTCAGCCCGCAGGGCGGGGTGCGGATGTCGGTGCGCGACATGGGCACCATCGGCCGTCTGCTGCTCGGCGACGGCAAGGTCGACGGGGTGCGCATCCTGAAGCCCTCGAGCGTGCGCGCCATGTTCACGCCGCAGTGGCGCATGGGGCAGGGGACGACGGGCGACACCTATGGCGGGCTGATGCGCTGCTGGGGACTGTCGGTGCAGTGCCAGACCGGCGATGCGCCGGGGCAGGATCAGCCGCTCCATCCCCGCCGCACGCGCTGGGCGGGCCATCTTGGCGACGCCTTCGGGCTTTGGTCGGGGCTGTGGGTCGATCGAGCCGCGGGCCGCGCCTATGTCTATGCGGTGACCGGAACCGCCGACGATCCGGCCAAGCAGCCAGGACGGGTGTCGGGCTACAAGGCCTATGAGGAGGCGGTGCTCGCCGAGCTTGCCGCGCGCTGATCAGGCGGCGCGGCGGGTCTCCGACGGGCTCGCGTCGCCGAGGATCGCCGCGACCGGCACGCTGTCGCGCGGCGTGTGCTTGCCATAGACCCCGTCATAATGGACGCGGACCTTGGCCATGTCGGCCTCGAAGTCCCCCGACGGCATGATCGCGCCGGCGATGCGGATGGTGCGGTTGCCCCAGTCGAGCACGCAGCAGATGATCGGCACGCCGGCGGCCTGGGCGATGTGGTAGAAGCCCGACTTCCATTTGACGCCGGGCGTGCGCGTTCCCTCGGGCGGAACGCCGACGATCAGGCTGTCGGACTGTTCGAAGCGCTCGACCATCTGCGCGACCATGTCGTTCGACTTGGTGCGGTCGATCGGGATGCAGCCGAGCCATTTGACGAACCAGCCGAGTGGGCCCTTGGTGAGGCTCGCCTTGCCCATCCAGCGCATGTCGATGCGGTAGTAGCCGAGCGCGGCGATGAGCAGCGGCCCGTCGAGATTGGTGGTGTGCGGCGCGCCGATGGCGACGGCCTTGGGATAGGCTGGCCAGTCGCCCGCCATCTTCCAGCGGAATAGCTTCAGATAGGCCCAGCCGATCCAGCGATAGATCTCGCCGCCCACGCCCTTCCACGGCCACGGCCGTGCGGTCGTCTGGTCGAAGCGGACATGCTCGCCGGGCTGCAACGGCCCGCGAAACGCCGATATATTCATGCATCCCCCCAAGGACGGCGCCAGAATGACTCCGTCGCCGCCAGGGCGCAATGCTTATGGTTGGGTGAGCCCTATTCCGCGGGCTCCATGGCCTTCATCTTCGCGATCTTCTCGCGCCAGACGAGCGGGCCGGTAGCGTGGACGGACTCGCCCGTCGAATCCACGGCGACGGTGACCGGCATGTCGCGGACCTCGAACTCGTAGATCGCCTCCATGCCGAGGTCTTCGAAGGCGAGCACCTTGGCGCCCTTGATCGCCTTCGAGACGAGATAGGCGGCGCCGCCGACGGCCATGAGATAGGCGGCCTTGTGGTCCTTGATCGCCTGGATGGCGACGGGGCCGCGCTCGGCCTTGCCGACCATGGCGATGAGGCCGGTCTTCGCCAGCATCGTCTCGGTGAACTTGTCCATCCGCGTCGCGGTAGTGGGACCGGCCGGGCCGACGACCTCGTCGCGCACCGGATCGACCGGGCCAACATAATAGATGACGCGGTTGGTGAAATCGACCGGGAGAGCCTCTCCTCGCGCCAGCATGTCGACCATGCGCTTGTGGGCGGCGTCGCGACCGGTGAGCATCTTGCCGTTGAGGAGCAGCCGGTCGCCCGGCTTCCAGCTCGCGACCGTCTCGGGCGTCAGCGCATCGAGATCGACACGGATCGCCTCCTTCGACGGCGTCCAGTTCACCTTCGGCCATTCGGCGAGGTTCGGCGCTTCGAGATAGGCGGGGCCCGAGCCGTCGAGGGTGAAGTGGGCGTGGCGGGTCGCGGCGCAATTGGGGATCATCGCGACCGGCTTGCCCGCCGCATGGCACGGCGCGTCGAGAATCTTGACGTCGAGGATGGTCGACAAGCCACCCAGCCCCTGCGCGCCGATGCCGAGCGCGTTGACCTTGTCGAAAATCTCGATGCGCAAGCGTTCGATATCGGTCTTGGCCCCACGCGCCTTGAGCGGCCCCATATCGATCGGCTCCATCAGCGCTTGCTTGGCGAGCAATACGCAATGTTCGGCAGTGCCGCCGATGCCGATGCCGAGCATGCCCGGCGGGCACCAGCCCGCCCCCATTTGCGGCAGCATCTCGATCACCCAATCGACGATCGAGTCGGACGGGTTCATCATCTTGAACTTGGACTTATTCTCGCTGCCGCCGCCCTTGGCCGCGACATCGACCGAAACGCGGCTACCCGGCACCATGTCGA
>JADCGM010000338.1 GCA_020249025.1 Alphaproteobacteria bacterium | reverse complement strand
TCTCACCAACATCGCGTTCGGCGACACGACGGAGATCGGCAGCGCGGCGGACGCCGCGTCGGCGGTCGATGCGATCGCCACCTCGATCGGCAACGTCAACAACGTGCTGTCGAAGCTCGGCTCGGCCTCGCGTCAGATCGATGCGCAGGTCACCTTCACCAGCAAGCTGTCCGACGTGATCTCGTCGGGTGTCGGCACGCTGGTCGACGCCGACATGGCGAAGGAATCGGCTGCCCTCCAGGCGCTGCAGGTCAAGCAGCAGCTGGGTGTGCAGGCGCTTTCGATCGCCAACCAGGCGCCGCAGTCGATCATGTCGCTGTTCCGGTAAGCGTGATTCGGCGGGGGCGGAGGCGTTTTTTTCCTCCCCCGCCAACTTTTTTTCGAACATTGCAGGCTAGAAACGAGCTGATCCGACTGATTTCAAACCATTTTGGTAGGAATGTACCGGAGCGCGAATTTCCCTGCCGTTTACCGATGGTTTCAATGCGTTAACGATTTCAACCCAAGGTCGACGTTGCCGAATCACTGATCGTTTCGGTGCCAACTGGGTCAGCTTCGGACCCAAGTTCGCTCGTGCTTGCGTCCTGTTGCGTAGCAGAGAGTGCCGGCGAGGCGTGCCAATGGTGGCCGCCAACCGAGACCAGTGGGGGAAATCATGCGCGCACTTCTGGTTCTTAGCGTCGAGCGTCATCTTGAGCGTTTTGCGCCGCTGTTCAGCCGCAACGACTTCCATGTTCATACCGCCGAAACGTCGGACGAGGCGCTGAAGCTGGCCCGTCTGTACAAGCACGACATCATCATCGTCGCGCACGAGTTCGGTGAAGCCTGCGGGATCGACCTTCTGGAGCGCATGCGCGTCGCCGGTGTCGAAACCCCCGCGATCGTCCTGACCCGCTCGGTCGAACTGTCGACCAAGCTGACCGCCTTCCGGGCCGGCGCGGACGATGTCCTCTCCAGCCCCTTCTCCAACGACGAGCTCATGGCCCGCAGCCGCGCGGTGATCCGCCGGACCTGGGGACATGGCGCCTCGCGCATCCGCATCGGCCGCCTGACCGTCGACGTCGACGCCAAGGTCGCCGAGGTCGATGGCGAGCGTCTCAACATCACCAACCGCGAATACGCCGTTCTCGAGCTGCTCGCGCTCCGCAAGGGCACGACCATCAAGAAGGACGAGTTCCTCAGCGAGATCTACGACGGGCGCGACGAGCCCGAGCCGAAGATCATCGACGTCTTCATCTGCAAGCTGCGCAAGAAGCTCGCGCTTCACTGTGGCGGCAATCCGCAGATCGAGACGATCTGGGGCCGTGGCTACATGCTGCGCGAGGCCGCGGAGGACAACAACGACCTCATCGGGGTCGCCGCCTGACACCCGAACTCGATCGGACCGCAGCGGACAGCCCTCCCGGCCCTGCCGGTTCCCGCCTGAGGACCCGATCGAGTTCGGTGTTGTTCCTGTCTTCTAACCCGCGAGCTTCTCGCGGATCGCCTCGAGACATTTGGTCATCGCCATCGCCGTCGGCTCGCTCATCTCGACGATGAAGCGCCGCCCATCGGCGGGATCGGCCCGGCGGATGAGCATTCCCTCGTCGGTCATCGACTTGATCCAGCGCAGCGCCGTGCTCGGCGGCACGCCGGAGGCGAGGCACAGACTCGAGATCGAGATCTCCTTCCCCTCCAGCCGGCTCTCGGTGAGATCGAGCAGGATGTCCCAGGCCGGATCGGCGAACAGATCGGCCGAGAAGAAGCGGCTCCGCGCCTGACGGCCGCGGATGATTCCCCGAACGAATGCGGCATCGACCGGGCCGGCGGACACGGCGGCGCCACCCGCCGCGGGCGTCGACGCGGGCGCGGGCGATGTGGTCAGCTCGGCCAGCGCCTTGCGGATGCGCTCCACCTCCCCCGACAGCTCGGCGATGCGGTCGCGCTGCGGCCGCTGCGGCGGCGCGCCGGCGCGCGCCTGATCGGCGCGCATCAGCGCATCGACGAACTCGGCGCGCGAGGCCGGCTTGCTGAGGAAGTCGACCGCATCGTAGCGCATCGCCTGAACCGCGAGGTCGAGCGAAGCATGGCCGGTGATGACGACCGTGCGGATGTTGCGGTCGGTCTGGTAGCGTTCGTGGATCGCCGAGATCAGCGCGATGCCGTCCATTCCGGGCATCCGCACGTCCGTCATGACGATTCCGATGGAGGGAGTCGTCTCCAATATGGCGAGCGCTTCTTCGCCCGAGCGGGCCGCAACCCAGGGGTAGCCGCTGTCCTCGACGATGGCGGCGCATTCTTCCAGCGCATCCGGCTCGTCGTCGACCAGCAGCACCGTGGTGCGGTCCCCCACGGGCCGCCCGCTCATCGTCATTGCCTGACCCCCAAGACTTCAACCTTGTCGCTCAACAGGATATGGCGGCAAAACTGATACGGCTAGACCCCAGCACGCCCCGACATTTCCGCCATTACGGACCCAAATTGATCCGTTTTGGATGCAATCCGGGGTGGGATGCATTGTCGCAGGCAACGGCTTGTCGCACAAAGCCGGTCGCTGGTCCCAATCCGTCGCGCCATTGCGAGCGCGCGTGCTGGAGCAATGAGGTCTGACGGCTGTGGGTGCGCGGGTCCTGATCGTCGATGACGAGCCCGAAATCTGTGAGGAGCTCGCCGAGTTTCTCGAGATGAAGGGTCATGCGGCCGTGCTGGCGCACGCCGTGCCCGACGCGCGCGCCCTGCTCGGGGCCGACCGCTTCGATCTCGTCATCACCGATCTCCGTCTCGGGCGGGAGTCCGGTCTCGACGTCATTGCGGCGGCGCGCGCCACGCAGGGCGACGCGCCGGTTCTGCTCGTCTCCGGCCAGCTGACGGCCGAAGTCGAGCGCACCGCGATCGGCCTCGGGGTGACCCGCTGCATCGGCAAGCCGCTCGATCCGCGTCTGGTGCTGTCGCTTCTCGCCGAACGGGCCGCCGGATGAACATCCGCGACGAAAGCTGGCGCGAGCGCATCACGCGGCTCAGCAAGGACGCCCCGTTCGTCATCGCCGTCTGGCGCGCCGAGCCGGATGAGGCCGGCCTGCGCCTGATCGACGCCTCGGACGATCTCGCGACCCGCTTCGGGCTGCCCGCCAAGGTGTTCGAGGACGACCGCGCGTGGCGCGAGGCGATCCATCCCGAGGACATGCCGCTCGTCATCGCCCAGCTGCGCAAGGCGCGCGAGACCGGCCGCTTCAAGGCGACGTTCCGGGTCCGCACGCCCGAAGGCGCCGTGCGCTGGCTGGAGATCGCCTATCATATCCACCGCGACGACGACGGATCGCGGGACGCGATCGGCTACATCGCCGACGCAACCGAACAGCGCGAGCGCGAGGAGCGGCTCCAGCAAAGCGCCCGCCTCGTGCTGCTCGGCGAGATGGCGACCGGCATGGCGCACGAGCTCAACCAGCCGCTCAACGTCATCCGCCTCGCCGGCGAGAACGCGCTCCACCGCCTGCCCGACCAGTGCAACGAGCAGACCGCCTACATGCGCGACAAGCTGCGCCGGATCGTGGCGCAGACCGTTCGCGCCAGCCGCATCGTCGAGCGCATGCGCATCTTCGGCCGCCGCACCGAGCAGGACAGCGGCCCGATCAAGCCCAAGGCGCTGGTCACCGACGCGGTGGCGGCGGTCGAGCCGCAGTGCCGGCAGAACGGCATCCGGATCTCGACGCGGATCGAAGAGGATCTGCCGGTCGTCCACGGCGACCGCGCCCAGCTCCGCCAGGCGCTCGCCAATGTGCTGCTCAATGCGGTCGACGCCGTCGCCGAACGCCTCGGCGACTCGCCCGGCGCGACCGAGGACCGGCCGTTCGTGCTGGTGCGCGCCTGGTTCGATCCGATGGCCGGCCGGGTGCGCATCACGGTCGAGGACCGGGGCGGCGGCTTCGCGCCGGAAACGCTCGACCGCGTCATCGATCCCTTCTTCACGACGAAGGAGCCGGGCCGCGGCGTCGGGCTCGGCCTGTCGATCACCTATGGCATCCTGCGCGATCATGACGGCGATCTGGCGGTCGCGAACGGCGACGACGGCGCCGTCGTCACGCTGTCGCTGAAGCCGGCGGCCTAGCGCCCGGCCTTGGGCGGTCCGCGTTGCGGCGGACCGCGGCCTCAATCCACGATGATGTCGGCCGGGAAGTCGATGGTAAGCGCCGCGCCGCCCTCGGGCCGGCTGGCGAGCGCGATCTGGCCACCCGCCTCGGCGATGATCTGACGGCAGATGTAGAGCCCAAGGCCGGTGCCCTTGCCGGCTTCCTTCGTCGTGAAGAAGGGGTCGAACAGCGCATCGCCCACCGCCGGCGGCAGCCCGGAGCCGTTGTCGGAGACGACGACCTGGAGGCCGCCGTCGGCCTTGCGCGAGATGGCGATGTCAACTCGGCCGGCGGGGTCGGGCGACTTGGCGAGGCGCGCGGTGACGGCGTCGAGCGCGTTCTGCAGCGCGTTGACGACAACCTGTTCGAAGCCGACCCGCGGCAGGCTGACGTGGACGGCGGCGTCGAAGGTGCAGGACAGGGCGAGCGTGACGCCCTCCTTCAGATACATCGGCCGCATGAACTCGGTGGCGTTGGCGATGACGTCGCGGAAATCGAAGCTCGACGCATCGCCGCCCTCGATGCGGGCGTAGCGCGAGATGCGGTCGATGATCTCACGGGCGCGCTTCACCTGCGCGACGATCTTGTCGAACTTCTGCGACGCCTTGCGCGCCTTGTCGTCGTCGACCGCGCCGAGATAGGTGGCGCCGTTCTCGGCCGCGAGCGCGATCGTGAACAGCGGCTGCTTCATCTCGTGGCTGATCGCCGAGGCCATGCCGCCGATTTCGACGAGGCGCGACTGGTGCAGCATCAGTGCGACCGCGGTGCGCGGCTGGCGCAGGCGGCAGAAGATGCCCGACCGGTAGCGGCCCGGAGCGAGCTGGTCCTTGGCGAGCAGCATGTACCACTCGGTCGCCGGCCGGTCGGCGATGCGGAACTCGACGATCGGCTCGCGATCGACGAGGCCGGCCGCGACCGTCGCACGGTCGGCGGGATGGATCGACACCTGGCCCTCGGTCCGGCCGTGGGTCGGGTCGAGGTCGGTGAAGGCGACGCAGCCGGATTCCGGATCGATGCTGACGTCGCTGAGCAGGCGAAGATCAATGCTCGCCTTCAGCTCGGTGATCGCCTGCTGGCTCTGCCGCCGCTCCTCGATGAGCGCAGCATAGTCGTTGTTGGCCTCGACGAACTGGCGGACCGGCGTGTCGAACTCCTCGAAGGGCAGCGACGGCGGCACGAGGATGCCCGGCTTGCCGAAGTTCGACACGACGTTCGTCCAGGTCCGCACCGAATTCGAGAACAGGGAGTTCAACCCGCGCATGCCGATCGAGGCGGCGAGGCCGAGGATGATGAGCACGCCGAGATCGGCGAGGATGTGCCCGTAGACCGCCAGCGCCTGCGGCCGGTAGGACGTCAGCACATGGATCGGGCCGCGCTCGGTGCGGACCGAGCTGATCGTGCAGGTCGACACCCAATATTGGAACGTGCGCTGGTCGTTGGGGCCGGAGTAGGTCGCGCCGTCATCGATCTTGTCGCAGCCGAGCTTAGTCTTGAGATCAGGCAGCGATTCCAGCCGACGCATGGATGTCGACAGATATACGGTCGACACGGGCTCGCCGGGATCGCTGATCGTCAGCTTGACGACGCCTTCGAGCACGACGCGTTTCTGCAGCGCCCGGTCGGTCTGGATCTGATCGGCGACGGTTTGGCGCAGCCGCTCGGAGCCGCTGGTGAACAGCGGGCGGAACTGGTCGGCCTCGGCGACGTAGACTGCGATGCCGACGACGAGGATGAAAGCGTTGGCGAAGCCGCGGACGAACAGCGCCAGGCCGACCGGAGGCGGCCGCTTGATGCGCAACGTCACCGGGTCGATGGTGCGCAGCAGGAACAGCACGTCGACGAGCGCCGCCGCGAGGCCGTCGTTCAGAACCTTGCGAAACACGATGAGCCCGGCCGTGACCGGCGCCGCGTCGTAGTTCCACGACAGGAACACATAGCCGGCCACGATGCCGAAGGTGCCAAGGAAGATGACGGTCGATTCCGCGAACAGCGGGAAGCGCCGGCGCATGAGGTGGATGGCGACGACATGCGCCACCCCCATGCCGATCGAGAAGACATGGCCCCACCAGAACCAGCTCGGCGACATGAACAGCACCGCGGCGATCATGCCGACGCGGACGCCGTAAAGGCGATAGGCGATGAGGTAGAAGATCGGTGCGAGATAGAGCTCGAAGCCGGGGGCGGGCGCGATGCGGAACGAGCTGAAGCCGAGCGCCGCCGCGGCGACGACGGCGAGCAGGATCGCTCGCCGCGCCTGCAGCGGGCCCGTCACGGCCTTCTCGTCTGACGACGCAACGCTCAACCGATCCCCCCGAATTGGGTCGAAAGCCGTCGCAGTCCGCCGACCGGTTCAGCCGTTTCCCCCCAGCTGCACTCGGCGAGACGCCCGCGACAGTTGTAGCTTTAAGTAAGATTGCTCCGAAATTCGACTGACTTTGGGTCGAAATCGGATCAATTCGGCGCGATCAGGTCGCCTGGGGCGGCCGGACGGCCCCAAAGATAGCCCTGGCCATAGTCGGCGCCGAGATCGCGGGCGGCCGCAAGATGCGATTCGCTTTCGATCCCCTCGACCGTCACCGCGATGTCGTGGGCGTGGCAGAACGCGATGGTTTCCCGGAGCATGGCCGCGGGCAGCTCGCCCGACAGGCAGCTCCAGAAGATCTCCTTGTCGATCTTCAGTTCGGCGAGCGGCAGGCCAAGCAGGCGCTCGAAGCTCGTCGAGCCCCGGCCGAAGTCGTCGATGGCGAGCTTGAAGCCGCGCATCGCCAGACGGCTGGCGGCGCTGGCGACGGCGGTGAAATCGTTGAGCGAGGCGTGCTCGGTCAGTTCGAGTGACAGCGCCCCGGGCGCGAATCCCGAGTCGCGGGCGAGCGCCGGCAGCCGCGACGACAGGTCGTGGTCGCAGAGCAGCTCCGGCGTCAGGTTGACGGCGATGTCCCGGGCGCGCCCCGCCGCGGCGAGTGTCGCATAGGCTGCGCCGCACAGAGCGATGATGCGCTCGGTGATCGCCCGCTGCGCGTCGAGCGGCACGCTGGCCTCGAACAGGCGCTCCGGATTGAAGCCAGGCGTCCAGCGCAGCAGCGCCTCATAAGCGACGATTTCGTCGGGCGCGGACAGGCGGCGCTTGCTCTGAAGCGCGACGGTGATCTCGCGGGCGGCGCGCTCGACATCGAGCGGCGCGTCGGCGGCAGCCGCCGCTGGCGCCTTCGCCTTCGCGTCCTTCAGAAGCGCGACGAGTTCTGAGGGCGCATAGGGCTTGGCGAGCGCGCCCGTGATGGTCAGCCCCGCCTGCTCGGCATGGCGGACCGCCGCCTTGACGATCCGCGGATCCTGCGCGCTCGAGATGATGATGGCGGGCGACAGCCCGCGGCGGCCAAGCTCGTCGACGAGATCGAAGCCGTCGAGCGGCATCGACAGGTCGAGCACGATGACCTCGACGTTCGGACGCAGCCGGGTGAGGATATCGTCGGGCGTCGCGGCCGAGTCGGCGTCGACGCCGGCCGCCTCGAGCGCCATGACGAGTTCCTCGCCGAGATCGGCGTCGTCGTCGACGATCAGGACCCTTGCGGGCATGGCTCGCTCTCCGCGTTCGCTCGAAGCCGCCCGTCGTTGCGGACAGCTTGCCAAAGAGCATGACGCCTAATCGTCAAAATGCCGAGAGAAGGTTAACCGACCTTAGCAAATGGTTGCGGCAGGTTGCCGGGCCGTCGGCAGCACAGGGGGGCTGCCGACGGCGCGGCGCGATGGGTCATGCGGCCCGCTGAAGCGCCTGCCCCTCGTACGCTTCCCATGCGAGGTTGCCAGCGTAGCGCGCCGCCATCCGGCCCGAGTCGTCGAGCGCGAAGAGGTGGAGCCAGCCGTTGTCGAACAGCTCGCGCAAGCCAGGGTGACGGGCAATGATGTCGGTCATCGCCGCCTGCGGCGCCTCGATGCACACCGACAGCCGCAGCGGCTCGTGGACGAAGCCGTCGCCGTCGTGGACCGACTGCCAGGGCAGGCCGGCGCGCAGCGGCCCGCTGTTGCCTTCGAGCACGCCTATGCCGCCGACGACGTTGTGCAGCAGCTTGTTGCCGCCGCCGAACGCCCCGGGCGAGACGCATGAGCCGTAGTATTGCAGACTGATCCAGCTCGCGACGACGACCGGCGCGGTCATGATCAGTTCGAGCACGCCGAAGCCCACGTCCTCGCGCCAGCAATAATCGTGAAGAAATGCGCGCCCGCCGAACGCCTTGCCTGCGGTCCGCGCGCGGGGGCCAGCGATGAATGCGCGGCAGCCGGCGAGCGCCCATTCCGGCCGGGTTTCCGCCCAGTCGCGGCTGCGCGCCGCAACATCCGCCCCCGAGCCGGCGCGCGGCAGCCGCAGCGCCCGCTCGGTGCGGGTAATCGCCCCCGCCGTCGCCAGCCAGCGCCGCACCCGATCGAGCTGCGCGCGGTGGGCGGCGGTGTCGGCATCGCTGTCGTAAAGTGCGATGCGGTCGGTAGTGGTGTCGTGCAGCGCGCCGACGAACAGCGTGTCGGCGGGAATAGCGATACCCTTGCGGGTCAGCCCGTCGCGGACCTCGGCATCGTTGAGCAGCGACGCCAGCAGCCGGGCGTTGACCGCGCCCGAATAGCCGCCGCACGCGCCGCAATGCAGCGCGCTGGCGTGTGGGTTGTTGACGACATTGGCCCCGTGCCCTGCGAGGATGACCAGAGGCGCGAAGCCCCGGGTCAGCGACATCGCGCGCAGCACCGCGGCGGCGGCGGCGATCCGCGCCTCGAGCGCGGGCAGCGGATCAAGCCGGGGCAGCGGATCGCGCGGCGCGTCCGCCCCGCCCCTGCGCAGCGAGTCGCGCAGCAGCTTGCCCGCATAGAGCGGTCCCGCCGCCTCGACGAACGCGAAAGACGACACCGCCGCCACCTTGAACCGGCCCCAGGCGCGCCGGGCGCGGGCGAGGATGCGCGCCGCCGCGTCGGCGGGCAGCGCCGCGGCGTCGCCCGAGACGCTGGTGAGTCCTGGATTGAGCAGGACCGGAAGCCGCCGCTCGA
>JADCGM010000337.1 GCA_020249025.1 Alphaproteobacteria bacterium | reverse complement strand
TGTTGAGGATGCGCAGCGTGTTGTCGAGGCTGTTGCCCCCGCCCGGCGTGCCGAAGGCCGCCGCCAGCCCTGACGGCACGAAATCGGCGAACACCGCCAGCATCGCCGCATCGAGCGGCGCATCCTCGACCGTTCGCATCCACATCAGCTGCCGCCCGTCCGGGCTGCGGCGGCCGTCGCGCGGGGTCGCACCGTAAAGGCCGGGGGCAACCCGCACCTCGATGCGGTGCATGAACGCCGCGCCGCCGTCCTGCGGCGGCCAGATCGCCATCGCCTCGCAGTCGTCCGGCCCCGGCATGTCGACGGGCGGCGATGCCCACTGGTCGTCGATGAAGCCCTCGCGACTGCCGAGCGCGGCGTTGACGCTGACGATGGGCTTGCCGGCGTCGGTCGCCAGCACCCGCACCTGGCTGACGTTGCGCCCGCCGTTCAGCACCTCGACCGCAAGGTCGAGCGTGTCGCCCGACCGCGCGTAGGACAGGAACTGCGCGCTCGCCCACACCGCCGGCCGCCCCGTCGCATGCTCGGCCGCCGCCACCGCCGCGCCCAGCCCGACACCGCCGAACATGAAGGCGTTGCCCGCCGGTCCGACGCACAGGCCGGGATCGATCGGCAGCCGGTAACGCCCCGGTTCGCCGGCAGGCGCGAGGCCCAGAAACTCATGTGCTGACATGGGGTTGATTCTAATCCTTCAGAAACGGTCGCAGGCGACGCGTGCCTACCACTCCAGCACGATCTTGCCGAAATGCGCCTGCGACTGCTGGTGCGCGAAGGCCGCGCCGATCCGCTCCAGCGGGAAGCTCGAATCGATCACCGGGCGGATGCCGTTCGCCTCGATGGCGCGGATCATCGCCTGCTGCTGCTCGCGGCTGCCGACGGTGATGCCGGAGATGCGGACATTGCCCGCCATCGCCATCGCCGTCGGCACCGCGCCCGCGATCCCGGTCAGCACGCCGATAAGGCTGATGTGGCCCCGCAGCTTCGCCGCCAGGATCGACTGGGCGAGCGTTCCGGGTCCGCCGACCTCGACGACATGGTCGACGCCGCGCCCGCCGGTCAGCGCCCGCGCCGTCGCGCCCCAGTTGGCGTCCTCGCGGTAGTTGATGACATGATCGGCGCCGAGCTTGCGCAACCGCGCCAGCTTCTCCGGCCCCGACGAGGTCGCGATCACGGTCGCGCCCGCCGCCTTGGCGAACTGCAGCGCGAAGATCGAGACGCCGCCCGTTCCCTGCACCAGCACCGTCTGCCCGGGCAGCACCCGCTCCTCGACGAACAGCGCGCGCCACGCAGTGAGCGCCGCACAGGTCAAGGTCGCCGCCTCGGCATGGCTGTAGCCCTGCGGCGCGCGCGTGAAGGCAGTCGCGGCCGCCGTCACCTCCTCGCGCGCATAGCCATCCGTCCGGTCCCCCGGCACCGCCGCCAGCATCGCCAGCTCTGGCTCGCCGGCGAGCCAGTTCGGGAAAAAGGTCGACACCACCCGGTCGCCGACGGCGAACTCGGTCACCCCCGCGCCGACAGCGATCACCTCCCCCGCCCCGTCCGACATCGGGATGCGGCCGTCGGGCGTCGGGATGCCGCCGAGCACCACGACAAGATCGTGATAGTTGAGCGAGGAGGCGTGCAGCCGGACGCGGATCTCGCCCGGCCCGGGCGCGGCGGTCTCGGCGGTCCCGACCTCCAGCCGGTCGAGCCCGCCGGGGCTGCGCAGTCGGATCGCTCGCATCATGGGTCTCCGTCGTTGGGGGCTGCGCTGCGGATAAAGCACCGCGGCGGCGCCCCGGCGACGCTGCATTTTGGGAGCGGACGCGATTGCGCGCCTAGGCGCGGACGATCGGGTGGCTCGTCACCGGCTTGCCGGTCAGCCGCGACACGGCGTTGGAGATCGCCGCCATCACCGGCGGCACCGGCGGCTCGCCGACCCCGCCGATCCGCTCGCCGCTGTCGATGAAGTGGCACTCGACCGCCGGCGCCTCGTCGATGCGCAGGATCCGGTAGCTGTCGAAGTTGCGCTGCTCTGGCGCACCGCCCGCCAGCGTCAGCGCCTCGAACATCGCCGCCGACGCGCCCTGGACGATGCCGCCCTCGACCTGCTGGCGCGCCTGATCGGGCATCAGAACCTCGCCGCAGTCGAGAACGCTCGTCACCTTCAACAGCCGGATCGCGCCGTCGCGCATCGCCACCTCGGCGACCTGCGCGCACAGCGAGCCATAGCATTCGAAATAGGCGAAGCCGCGCGCATGGCCCTTGGGCAGCGGCGCGCCCCAGCGGCCCTTCGCCGCCGCCTCCTCGATCACGCGGATCGCGCGCGCCTGCTTCGGGTCGGCCGCCGACAGCTGCTTGAGGCGGAACGCAACCGGGTCCATCCCCGCCTTCGCCGCCAGCTCGTCCATGAAGCGTTCGACAAACACCGCATTGTGGGTCGCCCCGACCGCGCGCCACGCCGCGATCGGCACCGGCGTCGGCACCACGACATTGTCGTAGCGGACGTCCGTCCAGCCGTAGCG
>JADCGM010000336.1 GCA_020249025.1 Alphaproteobacteria bacterium | reverse complement strand
TGGCGCTGACCTTCGCCATCGCACGCGCCGGAGCGATCGCGGTGCCGATCAATCCGGTGCTGCGCGCGCCCCAGGCCGCGCACATCCTTGCCGACAGCGGCGCGGCGCTGCTCGTCGCCAATCGCAGCCGTCGCGCCACGCTCGCCGCGGCGCCGCCGTCGCTGACGGTCGAGGACGACTGGGCGGCGCTCGCCACCGGCAGCCCGCCGCCTGAGCCCGCAACCGACGCCGACGACCTCGCCGCCATCCTTTACACGTCGGGCTCGACCGGCCGCGCCAAGGGCGTGATGGTCAGCCATCGCAATCTCGTCGTCGGTGCGGACAGCGTCGCCGCTTACATCGGCAACGTCGCCAGCGACCGCATCCTGTCGGTGCTGCCGCTGAGCTTCGACGCCGGCTTCAGCCAGGTCACCACCGCCTTGCGTGCCGGCGCCCGGGCGGTGCTTCTCGATTATCTGACGCCGCGCGACGTGCTGAAGGCCGTCGTGCGGCATGGCATCACCGGCATCACCGGCGTTCCGCCGCTCTGGCTCCAGCTTGCCGATCTCGACTGGCCCGCGGAGGCGCGCGCGACGCTGCGCTATCTCGCCAACACCGGCGGGCGCATGCCGGTCGCGACGACGCGGCGCTTGCGGACGCTGTTCCCCGACGCAAAGCTGTTCCTCATGTACGGTCTCACCGAAGCCTTCCGCTCGACCTACCTCGATCCCGCGCTCGCCGACGAACGCCCGGAGTCGATCGGCAAGGCCATTCCCAATGCCGAGATCCTTGTCGTCCGCCCGGACGGATCGCTGACCGAGGCCGGCGAACCCGGCGAACTCGTCCATGTCGGGCCGCTGGTGGCGAAGGGCTATTGGAACGATCCGGAGCGCACCGCCGAACGCTTCCGCGCGGCGCCGCCGGCGGCGACGATGGGCGAGGTCGCGGTCTGGTCGGGCGACACCGTCGTCCGCGACGCCGAGGGGTTCCTGACCTTCGTCGGCCGGACCGACGAGATGATCAAGACGAGCGGCAACCGCGTCTCCCCGACCGAGATCGAGGAGGCGGCTTACGCCACCGGCGCGGTCGCCGAGGCGGTGGCGCTCGGCGTCGCCGACGACCGGCTGGGGCAGGCCGTGCTGCTCGTCGCCGCACCCGCTGCCGGGCTGGCGCCGGACGCCGCTGAGGTGAAACTGCGCGCGGGCATGGCGCAGGGCGCGCCGCACTACATGCTGCCCCGGCAGGTGATCTGGCGCGACGCGCTGCCGCGCAACGCCAACGGCAAGCTCGACCGGGCGGCGCTGACGGCGGAGTTCGCGGCATGAGCCATATCCCGCCCGGCTTCACCGCGATCGGCGGCGAGCTCGCCATCGCCGGCCGCCCGGCCTCGGCGTGGGTCGCGGCTGCGGGTGACACGCCGCTTTTCGTCTATGACGCTGGCCGCATCGCCACGCGCATCGCCGAACTGCGCGCCGCGCTGCCGGCGGGCGTCGCGCTTCACTATGCGATGAAGGCCAATCCCATGCCTGCGCTGCTGCGCTGGATCGCCCCGCGCGTCGACGGCATCGACGTCGCCTCGGCGGGCGAGCTGGCGGCGGCGCTGGCGGCGGGCGCCGATCCCGCGCACATCAGCTTCGCCGGCCCCGGCAAGCGCGATCGCGAGTTGCGCGCCGCGATCGAGGCGGGGATCACGCTCAACTTGGAATCCGAGGGCGAGTTCGAACGCGCGATCGTCCAGAGCGACGGCCGGCCGTTCCGGGTCGCTGTCCGCGTCAATCCACCCTTCGACCTGAAGGGCTCGGGCATGCGCATGGGCGGCGGAGCCAAGCCGTTCGGCATCGATGCCGAGCGGGTGCCGGCGCTGCTCACGCGCATCGGCCAGACCCACGCCGTGTTCGAAGGCTTCCATGTCTTCGCCGGCTCGCAGAACCTGTCGGCCGCGGCCATTGTCGAGGCGCAGCGCGCAACCGTCGCGCTTGTTGCCGATCTCGCGGCGCACGCGCCGGGGCCCGTGCGGCTGGTCAATCTCGGCGGCGGTTTCGGCCTGCCCTATTTCCCGGGCGACGCGCCGCTCGACCTCGCTGCGGTCGGTGCGGGCCTCGCCGAAACGCTCGCGAAGCGCCCGAACGTGCTCGAAACGACACGGTTCGCGCTCGAACTCGGACGATTTCTGGTGGGGGAGGCGGGGGTCTATCTGACCCGGGTCGTCGACAAAAAAACGAGTCTTCACGAGACCTTCGTCGTCGTCGACGGCGGATTGCACCATCAGCTGGCGGCGTCCGGCAACTTCGGAACCGTCATCCGGCGCAACTATCCTCTGGCAAACGCAAGCAGATTCGGCGATTCTGCGGTCATGAAGGTTAATGTCGTCGGTTGCCTGTGCACCCCGCTCGACCGCCTCGGCGAGCGTGTGGACCTGCCCCGGACCGATGTCGGCGACCTCATCGCGGTGTTCATGGCCGGGGCCTATGGGCGGACAGCCAGTCCGTCCGAGTTTCTCGGTCATCCCGCCCCGCTGGAGGTGTTCGCGGGCGCGGATTGACCCCGTGTCAGCCTTTGCGCGGCCAGAG
>JADCGM010000335.1 GCA_020249025.1 Alphaproteobacteria bacterium | reverse complement strand
TGCTGCCCGACATCGTTGCGGGCTTTCTCGCCGACCATCCGGGCGTCCATCTGACGATCCAGTCGGCCTCGGTGAGCGAGGCCTATCAGATGCTGGCGTCGCGCGCGGTCGACGGCGGGTTCGTCAAGCTGCCCGTCGATCGGCCCGATATCGACACCGAGACGGTGGTGTCGAGCTCCACGGTCTGCGTGCTGCGCGACGATCACCCGCTCGCCGGGCAGGATGTGCTGTCGCCCGCCGATTTGCGCGGGGTGCCGCTGATCCTGCTCGGCGCCGGACGCTCGTCCCGCTCGCAGATTGACGCCGCCTTCGCGCGCGACGGCGTGCGGCCGTCGGTCCGGCTCGAAACCCATACTGTCGGCTCGGCCTGCGGGTTGGCCGCCAAGGGGCTCGGCATCGCCATCGTCAACGGGCTTCTCGCCGCGCACCGGACCGGCAAGGGGCTGGTGGCGCGGCCGCTGACGCCCGAGATCCGGCAGGATTACGCCTGGGCGACCGCCGTCGGCCCCGGCCGCTCGCGGCTCGCCGAGGCGTTCCGCGACGCCGCACGCGCCTATTTCACCCGGCCGGAATGACCGCCGCGCCGTCGCGAACCGCGAGCCTGTAGCCGAGCCCGTCCGACAGCGCCGCCAGCCGGTCGAGGATGACCCGCCCTTCGGCCGCGGTCGCCAGCGCCGGCCGGCCGCGATTGGGCCCGTCGGGCTCCAGCTGCACCGGCACCAGCCGCGCGCCGGCGAAGCGGCCCGCCTCGAACCGGCATTCGGCGATGACGCCCTGCCACGCCTCGGGGCCGTAATGGTCCTCGGCCTTGCGGGTGTGGAAGATGAAGTTGCCGAGGCAGTGGAACAGCGGCGCGCCTTTGTAGACCTCGATGCCGTGGAGCAGCGGCGCGCCGTGCGCGCAGAACACGCTCGCGCCGGCATCGATGCAGGCCCGCGCAAAGGTGCGCTGCCGCTCCGACGTCCGCCAGTTCTGGCCTTCCCAATAATGGTTGTGCTGATAGGCGATCACCGCATCGGCCTGCGCCCGCGCCGCCGCGATGCTCGCCTGCATCCGGGCCACACCCTCGGCTTCGAACTGTCCGTCCGGGCCGAGTCCGATCTCGTGGACGCCGGCGCGCGTCGGGGTCGCCGCGCCGCCCGGCCGCACCATCCCGGTCGCACAGGCGACGAGCGCGACCCGCCCGCCGCGCGTCGTCACGAAGGCGGGGGCGGCGGCGGCGGCAAGGTCGCCGCCCGTTCCGGCGAACGGGATGCCGCGTGTGGCCAGCGCCGCCATCGTGTCGAGGATGCCCCCGGTGCCGAGGTCGAAGACATGGTTGTTCGAGGTCGCCGCGAGATTGATTCCCAGCCGCGCCAGCGCATCGATCAACGCCGGATCGGCGTCGTGCACCGTCATCGGATCGCTGCGCGTCGGCGCGCCCGCGCGCGGCCCGCGGATGACCACTTCGAGATCGGTGAAGCGCACGTCGGACTGCGCCAGCGCCCGGATCAGCGCCTCGCGTCCCGCCCAGCTGCGGTCGTCGAGATCGCGGGTGATGAGCGCCTGCCCGAGCAGGGCGACCGTCGGCCGCCGCACCTGCGCCAGCGCCGGGGCCGCGACCGCCGCAGCCGCTGCCGCCAGACCCGCCGAAAGAATGTCCCGCCGGCTTGCGTTCACAGGCAGCGTCCCTTCCGACGCCGAAGGTGGACCGGGACGCGGTGGCTCACAAGGGCATGCCGAAGGGCCATGTTCCCATCGCGCCCCGGCATGGACGGTCCGGGCGCGCGCTAGATCCGGATCTGGCTCCCCAGTTCGATGACGCGGTTGGTCGGAAGCTTGAAATACTCCATCGCGCTTTCCGAGCTCTTCAGCATCCAGGCGAACAATCCTTCCCGCCACAGCGCCATGCCCGGCGTCTCGCGATCGGCGATAAGCTTTTCCCGGCCGAGGAAGAAGCTCGTGCTCATCATGTTGAACGGCCCGCCGCAGGTCTCGATGCGCTGGAGGTCGGCGGGAACGTCGATCTCGTCCATGAAGCCGTAGTCGATGATCACCCGGTAGAAGCCCTGACCCGCATCCTCGACGGTCAGCCGCTGGGCGGGCGGGACCTGCGGCACCTCCTGCACGCGGACATGCAGGACGAGCACGCGCTCGTGGATGACCTGATTGTGCTTGAGATTGTGCAACAGCGCCGATGGCGCCGCCTCGGGCGAGGCCGACATGAATACGGCGGTGCCGCGCACCCGGTGAACGGAAGCGGCCGACTTGATCACGACGCCGAGCGGCACGGCTTCGGCCTCACGATGCCGGCGCATCAGCGCCCGCCCCTTGGACCAGGTTGTCAGCACGATGAAGATCGCGACGGCGACGGCGAGCGGGAACCAGCCGCCATCGGCGACCTTGGCGATGTTGGACGCGAAGAAGCTCACATCGACGACGACGAAGGCGCCGATGACAAGGCCGGCGAGCAGCCGGTTCCAGCGCCAGACCTTGAAGATGAGGATGGCGAGCATCGCCGTCGTGATGATCATCGTGCCGCTGACGGAGATGCCGTAGGCCGATGCCAGATTGCCGGACTCGCGGAAGCCGAGCACCAGCAGGATCACCATGATCAGCAGCGCCCAGTTGACCGCCGGGATGTAGACCTGCCCTTCCGCGCGGGCGCTGGTGTGCTCGATCCGGAGCCGCGGCAGGAAGCCGAGCTGCACCGCCTGGCGGGTCACCGAGAAGGCGCCCGAAATCACCGCCTGGCCGGCGATCACGGTTGCCGCCGTGGCGATCACGACGAGCGGGAGGCGCGCCCACTCCGGGGCCATGAGGTAGAAGGGGTTCTCGACAGCGGACGGCGTCGTCAGCAACAGCGCGCCCTGCCCGAAGTAATTCAGCATGAGGCACGGGTAGACGACCAGAAGCCAGGAGAAGCCGACCGCGGGGCGGCCGAAGTGGCCCATGTCGGCGTACAGCGCCTCGGCACCCGTCACCGCGAGAAACACCGAGCCCATGGCGAGAAAGGCGAGCACCGGATCGGTCAGGAAGAACTGCAGCGCGAACCAGGGATTGAGTGCGCCCAGAATGTCAGGCCGCTGGACGATGTTGGAGATGCCAAGCACAGCCAGTACGATGAAGTAGATGAGGACGACCGGCCCGAAGACGGCCCCGACCTTTGTCGTCCCGCGCGCCTGGACGAGGAACAAGCCGACGAGGATCGCGATCGCGATGGGCAGCACCAGCGGCTCCAGCGAGGACTCGACGATGGTCAGGCCCTCGACCGCCGACAGCACCGAGATCGCCGGCGTGATGATGGCATCGCCGTAGAAGAGCGCGGTCGCAAGCACGCCCATCGCCACGAGCACGGTGGTCCATCGCGGCTCGGTGAGATTGCGCGAGATGAGGGCGAACAGCGCCAACGAGCCGCCCTCGCCTCGATTGTCGGCGCGCATGGCGACGACCACATATTTCAGAGTCACGATCACCATCAGCGACCAGAAGACTAAGCTGAGCACGCCGAAGATGTGCAGCCGGTCCACCGCGAGCGGATGCGGACCGATGAAGCTCTCCTTCATCGCATAGAGCGGCGAGGTGCCGATGTCGCCGTAGACGACGCCGATCGCGCCGAGCATCAGCTTCGGGAGGGAGTCCTTGCGGGCGGCGGCTGCGGCGTCGGGGGCCGCAGGATGGGATGCCTGTGTCATGGCGGCCCGATTGCGCCCGACGACCATAAAGTTTCCATGTGGATTCCTGGATACGCCGGGCCCGCACCCCCCGGATTCCTGCGGTTTCCGCTCGACGGGCCCTGCGAGGTGACGCACCAAGGGCCGATGAGCAGTCCCCTCGACCCCCTGCGGGCCAGCGGCTCGCGCCTGCCGGCCCATGTCGCAGCCGTTGCGGCCGTCGCGCTGTCGACCGCGCTCGGCCTCGCGTTCGCGCCGCGCTGGGGAACCTCGGTCGTCGACATGCTGTATCTGCCGGCCGTGCTGCTGGCGGCCGTGTGGGGCGGCATCCGCCCGGCGCTGCTGGCCGCCGGCGCGTCCGCGCTCGCCTACAACTATTTCTTCACCGCGCCCCGGTTCACGCTGCGGGTCGACAGCCCCAACGATCTCGTCACGGTTGTCACGCTGTTCGTGGTCGCGGCGGTGACCAGCGACCTTGCGGCGCGAATGCGGCGCCAGGCCCGGCGCGCCCAGACCGAGGCCGAGCGCAATGCGATCCTCGCCGGCTTGGCCGGACGATTGCTGCCCTGCACCAGCGAGGCCGAAGTCGCCGAAGCCGGGACCCGGGAGATCGCTGCGCTGTTTGGCTGTAGCGCGGTTCTGCTCATCGGCCCGGACGCGCCGAGGGTTGTGGCGAGCGCTCCGACGGCGGTTCGGCTCGGCCCGTCCGATGCGAACGTCGCGGCGCGCGTGCTCGGCGGCGGGGGGCCCGCCGGCCGGGGGCTCGACCGAGCCGGGCCGACCGACTGGCAGATGCATCCTGTGACGTCCGGCGGCGCCACGCTGGCCGTGCTCGGGCTCGCCCGCGACGATGGCGCACCGCCGGTGCGCCGGGACCAGATGGATTTGCTGGCGAGCCTCATCAACCAGATCGCGCTGGCGATGGATCGCGCCCGCCTCGAAGAGGAGGCCCGGGATTTCGTGCGGACCCGCGAGCGCGACCGCATTCGCTCCGCCCTTCTGTCATCGATCGGACGCGATCTGACACCGCCACTCCGGGACATCGGGCGGGCCGTGGCCGCGATGCGCCGCAGCGGCTCGAGCGACCGCGAACTGGTCACGCAAATCGGCGATGGCGCGGTCAAGCTTCAGCGCTATGTCGACACGCTCGCCGATCTCGAGTCCGCCGAGGATCAACAGCCGTTCGAAATCGACGGACTCGTCATCGATATCGTTCGACGGACGATCACCCGCGATGGGGAGGCGATCCACCTGACGCCCAAAGAATTCGCCGTGCTCGCCGAGCTTGCGAAGTACCGCGGGACGGTCCTGTCGCATGGTCATCTGCTGCGCGTGGTCTGGGGACCGGCGCACGAGCACCAGATCGACTATCTGCGGGTCGCGATCCGGGCGGTGCGCCAGAAGATCGAGCGTGCACCATCGACGCCGCGCATCATCCTCAACGAGCCGGCCGTCGGATACCGGATGGTCGGATAAGGTTCGGACGCCAGACGGCCGCGGAGCCCGGCGTCGCACATCATCGCATCACGAAGATACGGGGCCGGTCCGGCGCGGATGACAGATCAAGATCGAGGGGAAAATGGTGGGCGCGGCAAGGATTGAACTTGCGACCCCTGCGATGTCAACACAGACCCTCATGCCATTTCCCGAGACAAATGCCCTCGGAGAGACGAGAAACTGTAGCCGAAAATGCGCGAACATACTAGCAACATCGGCATTCGTTACCGGAGTTTTACCGGAGGTCGTGGCGCGGTGGAGACCCGTGTGACGCGGAACTCAAGGAGATGATCGTTTGCTCACGGTCCCATCGGACCGGGCGGACCGAGCACTCGGGCTCATATTCGACATTTGGGATTGCTTTGATGATCAGTGAATATGGACTTTCCGCCGAATATACGATAGGAGGCCCATATTCACTGGGCAGCGAATATGCACATTTTCGAAGATCAAGACGAACAGACCCTGCTTAATGGCGTCATAGAGCTCGTCCAATCCCTCCCCGGCGGGCAGGCGGCAATTTCACAACGTCATCCTGCAGGTGGCTCGAGCCGTATCGACGCCGTTATCGACGTTGCGGTCGCTGAGCGCTCGTTTCAACTTCTCGTGGAGATCAAACGCGAGGCCTTCCCAAGAAGCGTGCCGGCAACGCAAAGTCGGCGGTGAGCGGCTTGCGGATCGCGCTGAGCTGTGAACGGCTCCGGCCAAGCTGCGCTTCGCGCTCCAAGTCACTTAGATTGGCGATGTTATCGAACTGATCCGGGAGTCGCTGTGCGACGAACACGTCGAGCGGCGTGACCCGCGGACCACCATACGCCAGCGTGTCGATGCGTGCATCGCCGAGGAGCGCGATATTGGCCAGCTCGCCAGGCGCGGCATGCGCCTCCGCACGCTTCCAGATGTTTCGGACCGTCTTACCCGGAACCCCGGTCTGGCGTTCGATCAGCTTCCAGCCCATGCCCGCGACGCGACAGGTTAGGATCAGGCGAACTGACGCAACAGGATGACGGGCATGGGACATGCGAGCGACTTGAAGGAGCGCACTGGCACCCGTGCGAGCGGAAGGGAAGGGTGTCCTTAGCCGACGTTTCCGCCGTTTAGGGGAATAGGGGAAGAAAAGACTCGTCTTTTCTTCCCCTTTCGATCTGTGAGTGCAAATTCATCACGCCTTCGGCGCCCCCCTATGGCGTTGCGACTGGGGAGACCGCCCGGGCAACCTCAGGCGCCGGCGTTTCAAGCGTTTCGGCCACCGAATGGCAGCAGATTGATGCGGCATCGACGCTGGGTCAACTAGGCTTTGAGTGAGTCAGCGGTTCAGAACCTGCCTGCGGCAGGGCCATCCGATTGCGCACTTGTGACGCGATGCACTGTGCAGTCCGCGGCCCCAGCCGGGGCTCGCGCGACGCCCGATCGCGATTGGAGCTGCCAAAGACTACATAGCCGAGACCGGTCTCGAAGTCCGCGACGCAATGGAGGAGTTCGCCGGCGACACCGTCAAAGGTCGTAACAGCCAGCCTGTCTACATGGATGCCGCCTTTCAGATTAGCATCGGGGGTGTTGATCCTACTCATTCCGCTGAGCCCGTCGGACAGGCGCAGCGGCCGGATAGCTTCTGAACGTGGCTCGATGATCAGTCGGTGACCGGATTGTAGGCCGCGCTGTTTGATCCGTCGGGGCGGACCGTGATTAGCACATTGCTGCAGCCCCCCGGATTCTCATCCGCATCGGATCCAACCTTGGAGGCTTTGACGGCACATCCGGCATCGTCGACATCGGTTCGATATACGGTGCCCCGCCGGGCGAGTTCTTGCACGACGTCCGCGTCAGGCAACACGACCGACTTGTAGGGAAAAGGACCAGACGAGATCACGAATGTCTTCGCGCCGACCGCGTCGAGAAAGGCAGTGCGAGACGATGTCCGGCTGCCGTGGTGGCCCACGACGAGGATGTCGGCCTTGAGATCAGTCTTGCAGCACTGAAGAAGCTTTGCCTCAACCGAACCAGCATCAGGAGGTTCGGAAGGGCTCCTGCGCTCGCCCCCTTCTGCGTCACCAGCGAGCAGCACCCGGATGTTGCCCAGCACAAGGCTGGTGACGATCGAGTTCTCGTTCGGGTCGTCGTGCTTGCTGGCATCGCGGTAAAGCATCGTCATGCTCGCCCCTGTGCCGAGCGCGACTGGGCTGGCGTTCATCGTCGCAAAGCGCTGGACTTGGACCGGCCCTGAGCAGCTCGAACCCGTGAAGGTGACGACATAGGGCGCCGTGCCGTCGATCGCGTCGCGGTAGCGGACGCCAGTTTCCGCCGCGATCTTCTTCAGGAAGCGGCAATAGCCTGCGGTCTTGTTGACGGCGCCTGAGTTCCAGACGTTCTTGACGGCGAACTTGTCGAAGACCTCAGGCATCAGCTCAAGGTGATCCTTATGAGGATGGCTGAGGATGACGTGGTCGAGTGTGGTAAGGTCCGGCCGCACCGTGCGGATATAGGCGACGACGCGGTTCTCATTGCCCTTGCCGAGGTCATCCTGGCTGCCGGCGTCGAATAGCAGTGAGAAGTCCCGACCCTCGACAAAGACCGCCAGACCCGTCCCAACGTCGATGACGTGGAGCTTGAAGGTGCCTGATGGTGCTGCACCAGCGTCGAGGAGCCGTGTCCATTCCGAGCTGACGTAGCCAATCCGCCCGTCGGGAAGCTCGACCCGTCGCCAGCCGTTGGCCTCGTCCAGCTGCTTCAGCGTCTTGCCCTTATCGAAGCCTCCGAGCGGCGTCGAACGGACCGTCGGCATTGACCGGATAACGACAGACTTCGTTGCCTGCTCGACTGGCGCGACGGTTTGGGCCCATGCAAGGCTCGGCGACGCCACTGCAACGGCCAGCGCCGCAAGAACGGATGCGCGGTTCATCGACGTGTCCCCTCATGCTCTGCCATCAGAGCTTGCCAGTCCGCCACGCAACCGAATCGAGCATGATCATGTGATGGATGGAGCGCCGTTGTCGACCTCGCACGCCAGCGTTGATGAGATCGATAGGGCAGCCGCAGCCTGAACCTGAAAAGATTGGCCCAATGCCCAGCCTGATGCTGGCATCCGGTGCAATTGGACTGATAAGCTGTCTGGCAATGCCCCTGTTCAATCCAAAAACACTCACGGCTGCACTTGCGTCCAGCACTCGCCAGCCGACCGACCCCGAACTGCAAGCGGCCGCCGACTGGGCGCAGCGTGCAGTCGATGGCTTCGGCGGCCAGAACGAATCTCAGCTCGAACAGGAGTTCAATCGCTTGATCGTCCAGGGCGTGCTGGGCTTCACTGCTCGCGCGGGCGATGCGGCGGGCACAATGGCCGTGAAGCTGCCGGTCGGCCCCGGCATCGTCGATGTCGCCCTCGGACGCTTCTCGAGTGCTGAAGCGCGCATTGCAGCGCCGTTTGAGCTCAAGGGGCCAAAGGTCGCGCTCGATGCGATCATGCCTGGACGCGCAAAGACGCCCGTTCAGCAGGCTTGGGACTACGCCAACGACGCGGTCGGCGCCTCCTGGGTGCTCGTCTCGAACATGCGGTTCTTGCGGCTCTACGCCATCGGCCACGGTCGCCAAAACTACGAAGAATTCGATCTAGCCCGTTTGAACGACCCGGATGCGGTCCGGCACCTCCAGCTCGTCCTCCACTCCGACAACTTGCTGAGCGGCGCGACGGCCGATCTCCTCGCACGCAGTGCAGCCGAAGATCGAGACATCACCGACAGCCTCTACCGCGACTACCGCCAGCTTCGCGACGACCTCCTGCTGTTCGTCAGGCATGAGCGGCCGGCGATCGACGCAGAGGCCCGGATCGCCGTCGTCCAGAAGCTTCTCGACCGGCTGATCTTTATCGCCTTCGCCGAAGACACGGTTCTCATCCCCGATGACAGCATCAGGCGGGCAGTCACCTTCGAGGACCCCTATGAGCCTCGCCCCAAGTGGCTGACGGTTCGTCGACTGTTCGACGCCGTCGACAAGGGCAGCGCCGGCCTCAACATCCCGCCCTACAATGGAGGCCTGTTCGCTCCGGATCCGGTGCTCGACGGGCTCGACCTCCCCGACGAACTCGTCGTCCGCTTCGCTGACCTCAGCCGCTACGACTACAAGAGCCAAGTCTCGGTCACGATCCTCGGCCACATCTTCGAGCAGTCGATTTCCGATATCGAGGCGCTCCAGGCCGAAGCTCGGGGCGAAGAGCCACCGAAGACCGGCACCCGCAAGCGCTTCGGTGTGGTCTACACGCCTGAGTTCGTCACGCGCTTCATTGTCGAGCGAACGATCGGCGCGCATCTCGATGAGGCTCGCGCTGCACTGTTAGCCGAGCATGCCAACGGCACGACGCCCGAGGGCGACATCCGCTGGCGAACAAAGACATCAGAGCTTGCGTATTGGCGGGCCTATCTCGACCGCCTGACCGCCTTGCGGGTCGTGGACCCTGCGTGCGGAAGCGGCGCCTTCCTCATCGCCGCCTTCGACTTCCTGAAGGCAGAGCAGGATCGTGTGCGCTCACGGCTCGGCGAACTTGAGCCGGGGCTTCTGGTGCACGCGGCGGCTAACGCCGATGTCGAGATCATCACCGGCAATCTGTTCGGGGTCGACGTCAACGCGGAGTCGGTCGAGATCACCAAGCTGGCGCTCTGGCTGAAAACAGCCAAGCGCGGCCGCGCGCTTGAGAGCCTCGATGATAACATCCGCGTCGGCAACAGCCTTATCGAGAGCGGGGACTTCCACAGCCGCGCCTTCGAATGGAAGCGCGAGTTCCCGAAGATCCTCGGCGACCCCGACGCGGGTGGCGTCGGCGAAGGTGGGTTCGACATTGTGCTCGGCAACCCGCCCTACGTGCGCATGGAGCTCCTGAAGCCAATCAAGCCGTATCTCGAGAAGCGCTACGAGGTCGTCTCCGATCGTGCCGATCTCTATGCCTACTTCTTCGAGCTTGGTGTGCGGCTCCTGAAGCCTGGTGGCCGCCTCGGCTACATATCGTCGTCGACCTTCTTCCGCACGGGCTCCGGTGCCCCGCTCCGGCGGTTCTTGGGCGACAAGGCCGCGCTCGAGGCAGTCGTCGACTTCGGCGACCTGCAGATCTTCGAGGGCGTCACAACCTATCCGGCAATCCTGACCCTCCGGAAGGGAACTGGGGGCGAAGCCAACCTGCGCTTCCTCAACGTGAAGTCGATTCCGCAAGATCTCGGGAAGGTCTTTGAGGCCCAAGCAGAGGCAATGCCCCAAGCGCGACTGACAGCGGGCTCTTGGCGGTTCGAAGGCGACCGGCTGACCGCGATCCGCACGAAGATGACAGAAGGCCGTAAGACTTTGGCCGAGGTCTACGGTCCGCCGCTGAGGGGTATCGTGACCGGGCTCAACGAAGCCTTCGTCCTCGACCGCGCGACGCGCGATGCCCTGATCGCGGCTGACGCCAAATCAGCCGACCTGTTGAAGCCTTTCCTGATCGGTGAAAACCTCAAGCGATGGCATGTCGAGAGTGACGACCTTTGGCTGATTTACACGCCGAAGAACCGTGTCGACATCAACGATTACCCCGCGGTGCGCGATTGGCTCTTGCCCTTCCGAGACCGGCTGGAGGCTCGTGCGACGAAGCAGAACTGGTGGGAGTTGCAGCAGGCGCAGGCGGCATACGAACGCAGGTTTGCACACCCCAAGATCATCTACCCGGAAATGAGCCAAGGTCCGAAGTTCTGTCTGGATCGGTCGGGGAGCTACCTTTCGAACAAGGTATTCTTCATCCCCGCAGGCCATCCTGAACTCCAAGGGTTTCTTGGGTCAAAAGTAAGCTGGCTTTTCCTTTTTGGTGAAGCGTCTCCCCTGAGAGGGGGAATGTGGCGATTGGAACTGCGAGAGCAGTATGTTTCTCGAGTTCCACTGCCCTCTACAAACGGTGGATGGAGCGAACTCGGACTTGTAGCCGAACGCCTCCAAAAGTGCGCAGACGACCTAGAGATCCTTCGTGAACGTGTGAAGAACCGACTTGGCGATCTGAGCCCGGTTGTTCCCACACTCCCAGCATTTCGAAGCTGGCCGGACCTAGATTTTTCATCACTGCGGTCACGACTGCTAAAGCATTGCAAGACGGACATACCCGTCGCCGAACGCGATG
>JADCGM010000334.1 GCA_020249025.1 Alphaproteobacteria bacterium | reverse complement strand
GAGACGATGCGCCGCGAGGGGTTCGGGCTCGGCATGTCGCGCCGGCGCGTGATCTTCCGCACCGACGAGGCGGGCAGCCGCACCGAGCCTTACGAGACCGTCGTCGTCGACGTCGACGAGGCCTATTCGGGCACCGTCGTCGAGAAGATGTCGCTGCGCAAAGCCGAGATGACCGACATGCGCCCGTCGGGCGGCGGCAAGGTCCGGCTGACCTTCTCGGCGCCGTCGCGCGGCCTCATTGGCTACCACGGCGAGTTCCTGTCGGACACGCGCGGCACCGGCATCATGAACCGGCTGTTCGAGAAGTACGGCCCCTACAAGGGCCCGATCTCGGGCCGCCTCAACGGCGTGCTGATCTCGAACGCCACCGGCGAGGCCGTTGGCTATGCGCTCGGCTATCTGGAAGAGCGCGGCCAGCTCATGGTCTCGCCCGGCGAGCCCGTCTACGAGGGCATGGTCGTCGGCGAGAACGCCAAGCAGGAGGACCTCGAGGTCAACCCGCTCAAGTCGAAGCAGCTCACCAACTTCCGCGCCTCGGGCAAGGACGATGCGCTGCGCCTGACCCCGCCCAAGCGGCTGACGCTCGAGCAGGCCATCGCCTACATCGACGAGGACGAGCTGGTCGAGGTGACGCCGAAGTCGATCCGCCTGCGCAAGGTCCACCTCGACCCGCACGAGCGCAAGCGCGCCGCCCGCCAGCGCGCCGCGGGCTAGGCCTCATACCCTTTCGCCGATGAAACCTTCGTCGGCCCAACTCGTTGTCCCGCCTGTTCGAGAGTTCAGGAAGGGAGTGACTTATGGCGACCGATGGACGGGGCGGCCGGACCGGCGTGATCGTGCTGGCGGTGATCGTGGTGCTGGGCGTGATCGCCTATGCGCTCGGCCTCTTCAATGTCGATGCGAGCGGTGATCTGAAGGCGCCCGACGTCGCCGTTGACGTCAAGGGCGGCGAGCTGCCCGACGTCCAGGTCGAGACCGGCGACATCGACGTCGGCACCAAGACCGAGACGATCAAGGTTCCCGATGTCGAGGTGAAGACCGACGAGGTCGGCATCGAGGTGCCAGACGTCGACATCCAGAAGGCCGGCGACGACGGCAGCGCCAATAAGTAGCCGCCACCCGCTTTCGTAGCAGTGGCGGTGCGTTCGCCGGCCCGAAGCACCGGCGCGATGTATCGAGTACCCCCGGCGGGCGCGAGGTTCCCCCGCGCGTCCGCCGGGGTTTTGCATTATGGGGCAGGCGATGACCTCGCCCTTTCCCCCGTCGCCTGCGATGGCTGCCGCACTCACCGAGGCGCGCGCCGCGGCCGATCGGGGCGAAGTGCCGGTCGGGGCGGTGATCGTCGATGCAGCGGGCGCGATCGTCGCCGCGGCCGGCAACCGAACCCGCGAGCTCAACGATCCGACCGCGCATGCCGAGGTGCTGGCGATCCGCGCGGCGGCCGCCGCGCTGGGGTCCGAGCGGCTCGGCGGCTGCGATCTGCATGTGACGCTGGAGCCGTGCCCTATGTGCGCGGGCGCGATCAGCTTTGCGCGCCTGCGGCGGGTCTATTACGGCGCGCCCGATCCCAAGGGCGGCGGCGTCGACCATGGCCCGCGCGTGTTCGCGCACCCGACCTGCCACCACCGCCCGGAAGTTTATTCAGGCATCGCCGAGGCCGAGGCGGCCGAGCTGCTGCGCGAGTTCTTCCGGGCGCGGCGCTAACCCCGCCGCCGCTGGTTGAACACCTCGTAGAGCAGCACCGCGCAGGACACCGCGACGTTCAGGCTGTCGGCCTTGCCCGCCATCGGGATCTTCACCAGCGCATCGCACTGCGCCTCATAGCTGTCGGGCAGGCCCGATTGCTCGTTGCCCATGAACACGAAGGTCGGCGCTTCGTAGCGCACGGTCTGATAGTCGACGTCGGTGTCGAGGCTCGCGCCGACGAGCATGCCTGGCCCCTCGCGCAACCATTCGAAGAAGGCGGGCGCCTCGGCCTGCACCACAACCTGCGTGAACAGCCCCCCCATCGACGCGCGCACCGCTTCGACCGAAAAGGGATCGCACGACCGGTCAAGCAGGATCACCCCGCCCGCCCCGACCGCGTCCGCCGTGCGCAGGATCGTACCGAGATTGCCCGGGTCCTTCAGCGACTCGCAGACGATCCAGGCGAAGCTCGCGGTCCGGTCGATGTCGGCGAGCCGCGTCTCGACGATAGGGAAGACGCCGACGACCGACTGCGGATTGTCCTTGCCGGTGACCTTGTGAAGGATCTCGCGCGTCGTCTCGATCGCCTCGCCGCCCGCCGCCTCGCACTGGCGCACCAGCCGCTGCAGCAACGGATGCCCGGCGGCGTCGCCCGCATAGACCAGCAGCCGCGGTAGGCGCCCGGCCTCGACCGCTTCGGCCACGATGCGGAGGCCCTCGGCGAGGAACAGGCCTTCGCGCTGGCGGAACTTCTTCTCCCACAGCGAGCGGACCCGCTTGATGGTCTCGTTCGAATGGCTGGTGACGAGGCGCGGCATGCCGGGCGGTGTAGGCCGTCCCGCGCCGAAACCCAAGTCTGCGCCGCCGGTGCGGAACGTGACGACCCCGTG
>JADCGM010000333.1 GCA_020249025.1 Alphaproteobacteria bacterium | reverse complement strand
AGCCGCGTGCCGCGGTGCCGGCAGACGTTGAGGAAGGCGTGGAAGTCGCCGCCCTTGTCGCGGGTCAGCAGCAGCGGCTGGCCGTAGCCGTCATGCGTCACCGCCATGCCGGGCAACGGCAGCAGCGCCGACGGTGCGATGGCGAGCGGTCGCCGGCGGAACACCCGCGCCTGCTCGGCGGCATGCACGTCGGGACTGGTATAGGCCGAGGCCGGCACGCGCGTGACGAGCGCCGGGGCCATCCCCTTGCTGTGCGGGATCGCGCGCGCCAGCGCCAGCTGACCGGGCGTCGGGCGGCGGATGGGGGTGATCGCGTCCATGATCGAGCGCTCGCTTGTTGTTCCGCCGTTTTGCTCTTTGACGCCGGCGCGGCCAAGCCCCTAACGTGACAGGGGTTCGGGGCGTGAGCGGGGGAGCTTCATGGTCGATGTCGCAGCGAAGCGGGGCTTTTTCACCGCGCTCGCCGAATATCTGAAGCCCGCCCCGCTGGCCGCGCTGGCGCTCGGCATCTCCTCGGGCTTTCCATTCACGATGATCGCGGCGACGCTCGCCAGCTGGCTCGCCGACGAGAACATCGACATCAAGGCGGTGACCGCCTTCGCGCTGGTGCTGCTGCCCTACAACGCCAAATTCCTCTGGGCCTGGATCATCGAGGGCGTCCGCATCCCGGTACTGCACCGGATGGGACGGCGCGTATCGTGGATGCTCGTCGCCGGGCTGCTGGTGATCGCCGCGGTGATCAACCTCGCGATGAATCCGCCGTCCGAAGGCCTGGCGGCGACCGCTTTCGCCGCCCTTCTCGTCGGCATCGCCGGCGCGACCTACGACATCGTCATCGACGGCTACCGCATCGAACTGCTGAAGCCCGAGCAGCTCGGCATCGGCTCGGGCATGTCGCAATATGGCTGGCGCATCGGCAACGGCGTCGCCGGCGCATTGGCGCTCATCCTCGCCGAGGCCTATGACTGGCCAACCGCCTATATCGCCTGCTCGGCCTTCGCGCTGTTCGGGATGGTGACCGCGCTCGTCATGGGCGAGCCCGAGCGCGAGCCGGCGGAGGTGAAGAAGGCCGGCGGCCCGGGCCTCGTCCAGTCAATCGTCGGCCCCTTCCTCGATTTCTTCACCCGCTCGGGCGCGTGGCTCGTCCTCGCCTTCATCCTTGTCCACAAGATCGGCGACACGCTCGCCAACCTGACGCTGCGGCCCTTTTTCAAGGAGCTCGGCTTCACCAAGACCGAGATCGCCGTCTACGACGTCGGCATCGGCTGGTGGGCGTTGATGATCGGCATCTTCGTCGGCGGGGTCGTCTATGCCCGGCTCGGCATGAAGCGCGCGGTGTTCCTCAGCCTTGTGCTCATGGCGATCTCCAACCTGTCGTTCGCCGGGCTCGCGGTCGTCGGCAACAATGTCTGGGCGATGGCGGCGGCCGTCGGCTTCGAGAATTTCGCCAGCGGCATCGGCGGCGTCGCCGTCGTCGCCTATTTCTCGGCGCTGTGCGACCTGCGCTTCACCGCGGCGCAGTTCGCGCTGATTTCGGCGGCGGCGAGCGTGGCGGGCCGTGTGCTGACCGCGCTGTCGGCGGGCGACCTCATCAAGATCGTCGGCTTCGTCGACTTCTACCTGCTGACGACGGCCGCGGCGCTGCCCGGCATCGCGCTCTACTGGTGGATGCTGCGCACGGGCTTCGTCGACGAGTCGGTCGGGCGCGAGGCCTAGCGGGCGCGCTTGCACGCGGGCCGCGGTGGGGGTAGGTATTACCTCGCACAACCGGAGCGCGATGTGACCAAGCCGACCAGCATCAAGCTCGACCCCGAGCTCAAGGCCCGGGTCGAGCAAATCGCCAAGGCGCAGGGGCGGACGACGCACGGCGTGCTGCGCGAGGCGGTCGCCGAATATGTCGTCAAGGCGGAGCACCGGGCCGAACTCGACCGGGCGACCCTCGACGCAGCGGCGGCCTTCGATGCGACGGGCGTTCATGTGCCCGGTGACGAGGTCGACGCCTGGCTGACCCGGCTTTCGGCAGGCGAGAATGTTCCGCCGCCGCCGGCTCGATGCGGCTGATCTGGACGCCGGTCGCCGTCGCCGATCTCGACCGGTTCCGCGCCTTTCTGGGAACGAAGGACGACAGCGCTGCACGGCGCGTCGTGACCGCGATCCGCGACGGCGTCAGGCCGTTGGAGGCGAATCCGCACATCGGGCGTCCCGTCCCCGGATTCGAGCCGTCCTATCGCGAGCGCGTCGTGCGCGTCGGCCGGTCAGCCTATGTCGTCCGCTATCGGATCGACGCGGCGCATGTCCTGATTCTCGCCGTCCGCCACGAGCGCGAGGCCGGCTACCGCATCTGAAAGCGCACCGGCAGGGTTTTCAGGCCGCTGACGAAATTCGCCTTGGTGTTCTTCGGTTCGCCCGCGAGCTCGATCCGGTCGATCCGCCTCAGCAACTCCTCGAACAGGATCCGCATCTCCAGCCGCGCCAGATGCAGGCCGAGGCAGAGGTGGACGCCGTGGCCGAAGGCGATGTGCGGGTTGGGCTTGCGGTCGACACGGAAGGCGAAGGGATCGTCGAACACCGCCTCGTCGCGGTTCGCCGACCAGTAGAACAGCGCCAGCGCCTCGCCGGCGCGGATGGTCTTCCCACCGACCTTGGTGTCTTCGACGCAGGTGCGCATGAAATGCTTTACCGGCGTCACCCAGCGGATCGACTCCTCGACGAAGGAGGGGATGAGGCCCGGATCGGCCTTCAGCTTCGCCAGCTCGCCCGGATTGCGCAGCAGCCCGAGCAGCCCGCCCGACACGGTGGAACTGGTGGTGTCGTGGCCAGCGGTCGCGGCGATGACGTAGTAGCTCATCGCCTGCAGCTCGCCGATGGCCGCGTCGTCGATCCGGCCGTTGGCGATGACGGTCGCCAGATCGTCGCGCGGATTGGCGCGGCGGTCGGCGGTGATCGCGCCGAAATAGCGGAAGAACTCCTGCGCCAGCGCCAGCAGGTCAATCTGCGGATCGCCCGAGCCGCCGACGGCGTTCGGCCCCTTGGTGATGAGGTTGGAGCGCGCGACGACGTCGGGATCGCCGGGGCCGAAGATCTCCTGCGTCATCTTCAGCATCATCGGCTCGTCCGATTCCGGAATGCCGATGAGCATCATGATGACCCGCAGCGGGTACCAGAGCGCCACCTCGTTGACGAAGTCGCACTCCGTCCCGAGTGCCGCCATCCGGTCGACATGCGCCTTGGCGATCTCGGCGATCTTCGCCTCGAGCTTGCGGAGGTTCGTCGGCAGGAACCATTCGTGGGTCAGCCGGCGGAGCTTCATATGCTCGGGATCGTCGAGATCGACGAGGGTGCGGAAGATGTGGGTGTCGCCCGTTGTATTCTTGATCCACTCCTCGCTCTCGATGGGCCCGAGATAGGTGCGAAGCGAGTTGACGAAGCGATCGTTGGCCTTGCTGACCGCGGTGATGTCGGCGTGCTTCGTCAGCGACCAGAACGGGCGGAAACCCTTGGGCTCGGTCCAGTGGACGGGGTCCTCGGCCCGGAGCTTGGCATAGAGCCCGTGGATCTCGTCCTCGTTCGCCATCACCTCGGGATTGACGATGGCGTCGTCGAGGGTGTCGCGCGAGAAGCCGGGAAATTTGGTGCTGGCGTCGGGCATGCTGGCCTCCCCTGTTGCTGCGGATGCTAGCGCCATCCGCCCCGCCGGCTATATTGGCCAAGTTCAGAGGATCGCGGCGCTGATCCCGATCAAAGCCCGACCGCCCCAGATCACGAGGTTTCGATGTCCGCCGACGCGCTGTCCGCCGAGCTGCGCCAGCTCCACCGCATGTTGCTCGTCGCCGAGGCCGAGGCGCACGGGCTGTCGCGCGATCCGTACAAGATGATGGGCGCGGCGATGAGCGACGCGCGGCTGGCCTGGCTGATGCCGATGCTGAAGACCATCGCGGCGTTCGACGCCGATGCCGAGGCGGACGCGCTGGCCGCCTCCGCGATGCAGGCGGAATGGGCGCAGCGAATCGAATCCCTTCTCGGTGGGCCGGAGCTCGCCAGCCACCGCGAGGCATCCGCCCAGGTCGCGGCGCTGCTCGAGTCGATCGAGGCGCGGCTCGCCGGCTGGCGCTAGCCGCATCGGCCTACCGGTCCGGCGCGTCGTCGAGTGCAAAGCGCAGCTTGCGGAGCAGCGGCAGCATCGCCTCCAGTTCCGCAGTCGTGACATTCTCGAACAGCGGTTCGAACGCCGGACTGATCTCGGCGAGCGCGGCGTCCCGCGCCAGCAGGCCGGCCGCGGTCGGCCGGACGATCTTGGCGCGTCCGTCGTCGGGATCGGGCTCGATCATCACATAGCCGCGCGCTTCCAGCCGCTGCAGCGTATTGGTCATCGTCCCTTTCGACACTTGGAAGGCGCGCGCCAGATGGCTGGGCGACTCGGCTGGCTTTTTCAGCCGCGCGAAGTGGTTGAGGACCCCGAACTGGGGCTCGGTGAGGCCGCCCGGGGCCAGCCGCTCGAACCGGTTGAGAATGAGATGCGACGCGATATTGATCTCGGTCAGCAGCGTGTGAAGCACGAACTGACGCGGGGTCATGCGACGATGTGCGCCGCAAGGCCGCGCCGCGGGGCGGGCGGCGGCGTCTCGGCATGGCCGAGGCGGACAAGCATCTGGAGTCGCGCCGGCGGCGCGATCCCGAGCGTGCGATGAATGCGGAGATAGGCGTCACGCATGGCCGGATATTCCTGAAGCACCTGACTCCATGGCTGTAGCGCCAGACCCTGTCGCGTCGCCAGCAGGTTGAGGCGCAGATAGGCGCGGCCCGCGGCAATCTGGTCGGTACGGCTGTCGCCGGGCGTCACCAACCAGGCGAACGCCATCGAAGTCTCGGCCCAGGCGTCGCCGCCCTTGGCGAACTCGTCGCGCGCGAAGCTGTCGGGGCGCAGGAAGTCTTCGCGCGAGACGAGGCCGAGCAGGCGGCCGGCCTCAATCACAGGACCGGTGAGCGAGATGCCATCGCGATAGCGCGCGACCTCGGCCGCGCCGATGCGCATCGCCTCGACATTCTCGCGATAGGGGCCCGGCGTCTCCGCCTCGATCCGGTAGCCTTCGAGAACGATTGGACGAAGCGCGGCGACGGCGTCGGGGGCGGCGGTCGAGCCCGCGGTCACTCCCGGTCGGGCGGCAGCCGCCAATGCTTCGAGATCGGCCGCGGCGACCGTGCGGTTGCGGTCATAGGGTGCGCGGTTGGTGCGGCGGGTCAGCGCCTGTGCGAACAGCGGGTCGGCGCGGACACCGGGGTCACGGACGAAGCGCACTTCGGCGACCGGGCGCGCATCGAGACGCGGTGCCGGCTCGCCCTCGGGCCAGAGCCGGGTTTCGACGCGCCAGCCCTTCGATGCTGCCGCCATCTCGAGCAGCTCGAGGAACGCGCCGAAGCCGAGGACAATCTGACGGTCGAAGGGGTCGGTTTCGGGAAGCAGCCGGGCGAGATCGGCGCGCAACAGGATCCGGTCGTCGCCCAGAAGCTGCACCAGCCAGGGCTGCTTGTTGTGCGGGTTGGGGGCGAGGATCGCCCAGGCCAGCGCGAAACGGCGGATGTCGGCTTCACCCTGGCCCGGATCGCGCCAGGCCGCCGCCGGGTCGGCAGCCGGCGCGCACCCCGCCGCCGAGGCAAGCACTGCGGCGACAGGCATGGCTGCGGACAGTTGCAGGAAGCGGCGGCGGCTAGGCATTGTCGACTCCATGATGTTTGACAGCGAATTATTTAGTTTGATGTCGAACTATATGCAAGAGCCGATTTGCGGTCCGGGATCACGGATCGACTTGTGTACCGAGCGGCGCCGCGGCCGAGATCGCGGCGGTTCAACCCAGGATCCAGGGTCGCGCCGGCATCAGGGGACTAGCGCTCGTTCGCCCGCGCCAAAACCGCAGCTGGTATGGCTCGCAATCCGT
>JADCGM010000332.1 GCA_020249025.1 Alphaproteobacteria bacterium | reverse complement strand
GACCATCATGTCGGCGACACCCTCGGCCACGAGATCCTCGAGGAGGTCGCCGACCGCCTCGCGCAGGCGGCGCTGATCGTCGTCACCGCCGACACGTCGGAGGAGGTACGCGAGCGCTACGGCCGCATCGGCGCCACACGATTCGTGACGAAGCCGCTGTCCCGCCCGGCGCTTTCGGCGGAAATCCGGGCTGCGCTGGACCTCTGAACTTGCTCCAATTCGGCGCTAATTCGTCTTGTTTCGCATCCGAATCTGACGCAGGCGGCGTGACATGATCGGATGGGTACAGAACGTGCTCGTCGAGCTTCTGGAGGAAGTCGGCGGCGCAGAATTGCGCGATCGGGTGTTCGCGCTGGCGGGCGTGCCGGAAGGCACGCGCTACCGCATGGACCGCAATTATTCGGACGAGGAGGTGCATCGCCTTCTCGCCGCCACCGCCGAGGCGACCGGCATGGACGCGGACGCGATGAACGAGGCCTATGGCCGCGCCTTCCTCGCCAAGTCCAAGCGCATGTTCCCGAAGTTCTTCGACGACATCCGCTCGTCGCGGGACCTGCTCTACCGGCAGGCGTCGATCCACCGCTCGCTGGGCGCCGGGCTGCGCGATCCGGCCGAGCGCGAGACCGTCGCCAAAAAGTTCGTCGTCAACGAGGACGGCAACGATCTCGTCGTCGACTATCAGTCGCAGAACGGCATGTGCGGCCTCTATCGCAAGATGGCCAACATCATCGCCGACGAGCACGGCGAACGCATCGTCGTGACCAGCGAACGCTGCGCCAAGCGCGACGGCGGGCCGGTCCAGTGCCGGTTCCGCCTGCATTGGCCCGATGCCGACCGAGGCTGATCGCCTCCGGCGGGCGATCAACAGCATCGCCGACGAGCTCTGCCGCACCATCGACGGCCGCTTCGACGAGGTGATCATCGGCACCCGCGAGGAGGACGACGAGGACGAGGACGTCCAGAAGCTGGTGATGCTCACCAACTTCCTGCTCCAGAACGTCCGCGACCGCATCGCCGACGTCGAGCGCACCGCCCGCATCGCCGAAGCCGAGCGCCACAAGGCCGAGCAGGCGGCGCGCGCCGCCACCGAATTCCTCGCCAACATGAGCCACGAGATCCGCACCCCGCTGGGCGGCGTGATCGGCATGGCCGAGCTGCTGCTCGACACCCCGCTCGACACCGATCAGCGGCGCTTGGGCGACACCATCGTCCGCTCGGGCGAGGCGCTCCTCGCGATCATCAACGACATCCTCGACGTCTCCCGCATCGAATCGGGCCGCATCGAGATCGAGTCCGCGCCCTTCGCGCTCGACCGGGTGCTCGGCGATGTCGTCGCCGAGGCGTCGGCGCGCACCGGGCAGGCGCCGACGCAGGTCTCGCTGCACATGTCGCAGAGCCTCGCGGCGCTGCAGACCGGCGATGCGATGCGCACGCGGCAAATCCTCTCCAACCTTGTCGGCAACGCCGCCAAGTTCGCCGCCGGCGGCACCGTCGAGGTCAGCGCGGTGCGGGTCGTCGAGCCGTCGACCTTTTCGCTGCGCGCCCGGCTGGCGGCGGCCTTTCCCGGCGGCGCGACGCGCGTCATCGTCGGCGACGGCCGCGACGCCGGGCCGTGGCTGCGCATCGAGGTGCGCGACAGCGGTCCCGGCCTCGACCAGCCGCAGGTCGACCGGCTCGCGGAAAAGTTCGCCCAGGCCGACGGCTCGATCGCGCGCCGCTTCGGCGGCACCGGGCTCGGCCTCGCCATCGCGGCGCGGCTCGTCGACCTGCTCGGCGGACGGCTGGCGGTGGCGAGCGCTCCGGATGCGGGCGCGCTGTTCCTGCTCGATCTGCCCGACCGCCCGGCGACCGGCGCGGCGGCCCCGGTCGCGATGGCGCCTGTGACCGGCGATCCGACCGGCCTCGACATCCTTCTTGTCGAGGACACCGAAACCAACCGCATCCTGGCGCTGCGCATGCTTGCCGGGCGCGACCACCGCATCGACGTCGCCGAAACCGGCCCGGAGGCGATCGCAGCCGCGGCGGCGAAGCGCTACGACGTCATCCTCATGGACATCCAGATGCCCGGCATGTCGGGCGTCGATGCGATCCGCGCGATCCGCAGCGGCGGCGGTCCGTCGGCGCAGACCCGGATCGTGGCGGTGACCGCCAATGCGATGATGAGCGACCGCGACTCCTATCTGCGCGCGGGCGCCGACGATCATCTCGCCAAGCCGTTCCGGCGCGCCGCCCTGCGCGGAACCCTCGTCGGCGGGCGAGCGCCCGCGCCGTTTCACGACGAGGATGCCTGGGCCGAGAATTTCGGCGACGAGCCGCCGCACGAACAGGCCGCGATCCTGAAGGCGGTGCGCGGCGGCCTGCCCGCCATCGCCGAGGCGCTGCGTGGGGAGGATGCGGTCGCGGCGGCCAGCGCCTGCCACCGTGTCGCGTCGACGGCCGGCAGCGTCGGCTATGCCGGCGCGCTCGCCCCGGCCGCGGCGCTCGAGCAGGCGCTGCGCCGCGGCGATCGGCCGGACACGCGTCCATTCGCCGATGTGGT
>JADCGM010000331.1 GCA_020249025.1 Alphaproteobacteria bacterium | reverse complement strand
GGTGCGCGGCCTTGATCTGCGCCTCGGTGGCGTCGCTGTCGAGTTCGAGCGCCTTCAGCGCATCGAGCTCGGCGCGGCTGCGCGTTCCGTCGCCCTCGCCCCAGCTCCAGTGCTTGGCGCGGCGATAGGCGCGCTCGCCGCTGTCGCCCGCCTCGCGCGCGGCCGCCTCCTCGGCGCTCAGCCCTTCGAAATAGTTCCAGCCCTTGTTGTATTCGGCGGCATGTTCTTCGCAGAACCACCAGCGGTCGGGGCTGTTGGGGGATTTCGGCGCGGGCCGGTCCCCGGCCTGGCCGCAGCCCTCGCGATCGCACAGCCGCACCTGCGCCGCGCCGCGCTCGCCGCCATAGGCGCGCCAACGGGGAAAGCCCCAGTCGAGATTGCGGGTGGTGCGGCGGACCATCGGGTCAGGATAGGGGCTGGGCGGGCGCGGCGCCAGCTTCGAGCGGGCGCAGATCCGGCTCGACCCAGCCCCGGCGCGCCGCGACCGAGAACAGCAGCGCCTTCGACCAGTAGCCGAGCAGATGGTCCCGCCGCCCGAGCGGACCTTCCAGCAGCGCATTGACAGAGGCGACGAGCGGCTCGCCCGCCGGGCGGTTCGCGAGATAGTCGCGGATCACCCGGATGTAGGCCTGCGTGATCGTCTCATGATAGCCGGCGCTGTCCGTATTCTCGCCGCCGACCGCGACATTGTAGCCGGAGATGATCCCCGGCAGCTCGCGCGGCAGATCGATCTCCGGCCGCTCGCGCAGCAGGTAGAGACAGGCGGCCAGATGCGCTTCGTGCGTCCAGTCCGGGCGCGGCAGGCTGCGGTCGAGAAGCCCCTCGCCGACGCGGCGGACGGCGGCGTCGGAGGCGAAGAGGCGCGGGGCGTGGTCGGCGGTCATGGCGCGTTGCCCTTAGCGGGTTCCCGGCTGGAATGCCCGCGCGATCTGTTGGGCGGCTCCTCGCCCTGCGGCTTCCGCAGCGCCGCGCGACTGGACCTGCACCCCCGCCCGGCTAGGCTTGGGCAGCCCATCGTCAGGAGGTTCGCATGGCCCAGTCTCCCCTCGTCCGCGCTGCGCTGTTCGTTCGCGACATCGAGCGGTCGGCCGCCTTCTACCGCGACGTGCTCGGGCTGGACGTCGTCTATTACGAGGGCGTGCTCGATCATCCGGCGGCGAGGACGCTGATCGGCGTCGCCCCCGATGCGACCGTGCGCGCCCGGATCGTGCAGGTGGCGGGACCGAGCTTCGGCATGGTCGGGCTGTTCGAGGTGACGCCGACGCCGCCCGCGGTCGCCAAGCGTGCGGACGGGGTCAACATCGGCGAGGCGGTGCTGGTCTTCTACCGCATGGACCTGGACAGCATCGTCGCCAGGCTGGCGGCCGGCGGCCACCGCATCCTCTGCCCGCCGACCTTCCTTCAGGTCACCCCGACGCGCGGCCAGCGCGAAATGACCTGCGCCGATCCCGACGGCTTTCTCGTCAACCTCATCGAGCGCGACGAGGTCTGGCCGGGGTGACGCCGCGAATCGCAGGCGCTATGGTCCGCCGCGACCGCGTCGCCCCTGTCAGGAAAGGCCCTGCCCGATGTTCGCCCGCCTCTTCACCGCGCACCCCGCGACCGTCGGCGAGACCTACACGGAGCATATGCAGGTGGCGTGGAAGTTCGCCTTTCTGATGATCGGCGGCGGCATCGCCTGTTTCGTCCACGGCCTCGTTCCGGGCCTGTTCGTGAAGACCGGCAGCAACTCGATCCGCAAGCTGCACGACATCATGGTGGTCAACCGCAACCGCCATCCGATCGCCGACGATCCGCTGCTCGCCAGCCTCGCGATCTAGCGAAGGCGCTGGCGCCGGCGCGGTTCCGCGCGTAGGGGACGCGCCCGACCGATGACCGCCGCGCCGCCCTCCGACGACATCGCCAAACTCGCCAAGGGCGGGCGCACGAGCTTTTTCGGCTTCCTGCTGCGCCTGGCCGCGCGGCTGCCGTTCCTGTTCATCGCCGGTCAGCTCTACGGGGCCGATCGCCTCGGCGAGTTCGCCTATGCGACGATGGTGATCGAACTCGCCGCCCAGCTGGCGACGCTCGGTCTCAAGCGCGGCCTCGCCGCCGAACTGGCGAAGGGCGACCGGCCGCAGGCGCATGTGGTGTGGGACGCGCTGGTGCTCGCCTGGCTGCTGGCGGCGCTGGCCGCGGGAATCCTCGCCGCCTTCCCGACGTTGATGTTCCCCAAGGGCCTGTCGGCCTCGGGTCTCGATCAGCTGTTGCCGCTGATCGCGCTCGCCATCGTCGGCTCGGACGTGAGCCTCGCCGCGCTCGCCTATCGCCACGACATCGCCGCGCAGGTGCGGGCCCGCTCGATCGTCGAGCCGTGGACGTTGACGCTCGTCGCGGCCGCGCTCGCCTTCACCTTCTTCGTCAACGACGGCCTGCTGCTCGCCTTCGCCGCCTCGCTCGTCGCCGCGTTCGTCGTCAGCCTCGTGCCCTGTGTGCGCGCCTTCGGCTGGCCGCGCGGCTGGGCACCCCATCCGGAACGCCTCGGCCGGCTGGCGCGGCAAAACATCCCGCTCGCGGGCGCCGACGCGATCGAATGGGGCACGCGGCGGCTGGATCTGTTCATCCTCGGCCTGTTCGCCGGGCCGGCGATCGTCGGCGTCTATTATGTCGCTCAGCAGGTCGCCTCGCTGGTCCAGAAGCTGAAGACGAGCTTCGATCCGGTGCTCGCGCCGGTGCTGACGACGGCGCTCGCCCGCGGCGACCGGGCGGCGGTGGCGGCGCATATCCGCCAGGTCGGCTTCTGGGTGATCGCGGCGCAGCTCGGCGTGGCGCTGACGCTCGGGCTGACCGGCGAGGCGGTGCTCGATCTTGTCGGCAAGGACTTCACCGGCGGTGCGCTGCTGCTCGGCATCATGCTCGGGGCGGAGGTGATCTTCGCCACCGCCGCGGTGTCGGAGGCGGCGCTCGTCTACATGAGCCGCCACCGCAATCTCATGCTGTCGCTGGCGACCATCGGCGTGCAGGCGGCCGTCACCGTCGTGCTCGCCCAGCGCTTCGGCGGCGAGGGTGCGGCCGCCGGGCTCGCGATCGCCGCGCTCGTCGGATCGGCGTCGAAGGCCTGGCTGCTCGGACGGCTGCTCGGCGAGCCTGTCGTCGGCGTCCGCTGGCCGCTGCTGCTGGCGGCCGCCGCCGCGATCGCGGTGGGTCTGCTGTTGTGGAATCTGCCGACCTGGCCCCGGATGCTGCTTGGCATCCCGCTCATTCTCGGGGCCTATGGCGTGGTCATGTGGCGCTGGGGCTTCACCGCCGACGACCGGGTGCTGTTCCGGATGCGCAAGGGCGCGTAACCGCCGCGCACTAGTCCTTGTGCTCGGGAACGGCGCGCGCGCCCCACGGCCCGTCGACATCCTCCATCACGGCATCGACCGCCTCGACCTCGAGCCGCAGCCCGGCGCCGCCGGCGAAGTCGACGAGGATGGCGTCGCCCTCGCGCCGGATCGCCAGCAGCGCCAGCACGGTGCCACGATCCGCCGGCCAGCCGCGGCGCTGGAGCTTCAGCGCGCCGTCGAAGCGAAGCAGCGTGCGGACGCGCGTCGGCGTCGCCGGCTGCTCCCAGCGGAAGCGGTTGCCGACAAGCGCGACGCGGCGCGCGCGGCTGTCATAGCCAATGTCGCCCGCCTTCACCGCCATGTCCTGGCAGAGCGCGGAGATGGTCGCGAGGTCGGCGTCGTCCTCGGCGAGCAATAGCAGCAGGTCGCTCAAGCGGTCCTCATCCGTCGGAGACGCGCTCGATGTCCGCGCCGACCGCCGACAACTTCTCTTCGAGCCGTTCGTATCCGCGATCGAGGTGGTAGATGCGGTTGACGACGGTCTCGCCCTCGGCGGCGAGCCCGGCGAGGACGAGGCTCATCGAGGCGCGCAGATCGGTCGCCATCACCGGCGCGCCGTTGAGCTTGTTCACCCCGCGCACCACCGCCGAGCGGCCGCGCACGGTGATGTCCGCGCCCATGCGCCCGAGCTCCGGCACGTGCATGTAGCGGTTCTCGAAGATCGTCTCGGTCAGCACGCTCGCGCCGTCGGCCAGCGCCAGCATCGCCATGAACTGCGCCTGCATGTCGGTGGGAAAGCCCGGATAGGGCGCTGTCGAGACGGTGACGCCGTGGAGCGCGCCGCTGCGGCGCACACGCAGGCCGTCCGGCGTCTCGGTCACCTCGACGCCTGCTTCCTGCAGGGATTCGAGCACCGCGCCCAGCTCCTCGACGCGCGCGCCGACCAGTTCGAGATCGCCGCCGGTGATCGCGGCCGCGCTTGCGCCGTCGATCGGGCCGTTGTTCGCGCCGACAATCGGGCGCAACTGCCCGGTTGAGAGCAGAAACGCGCCCTCCTCGACCGAAAAGATCGGGCTT
>JADCGM010000330.1 GCA_020249025.1 Alphaproteobacteria bacterium | reverse complement strand
GTTGGCGGCGTTGACCTGATCGAGCGGTGAAAAGCGCTGCTCGAGATAGGTGCCGCCGTGGGTCAGCCAGTTCTGCGGCTCGGAAGCGGCATTGAGCAGACGGTCGAGCGAGACGCCCCCACCGTCCGCCGTCCGGTCGCAGCCCGCCACCACCAACGCGAGCGCGACCGCGCCCGCCGACACGAGTCCCCACCGACGCATACCGCCCTCCCCTGTTTTGGCGGCATCATGGACCGGCGGCGGTCGCTGTCCACTAGGGAGATTGGCAGCGTTATTGCGGGGGCAGCGTCGGGACCGCGGTCCACATCCAGATGTTCAGAAGCGTGATCGCGCCGGCGATGAACATCAGCCAGCCGCGCTTGCGCTCCTCCGGCTGCTTGATGACGGCATAGAGGCCGGCGCCGATCAGCAGCGCCGAGGCGATGACGCCGAACGACAGCAGGGTGGCGACGAGATTGCTCATGCGGCCATCGCCTGCCGGATCGCATGCGCCCACGCCTCACGTCGGTTCCGGCGGGTGGCGGCATCGAGCTGCGGGGTGAACACGCGGTCGGCCGTCCACATGGATTGCGCCGACTCCAGCGACGGGAACAGCCCCGCACCGAGCCCGGCCAGCATCGCTGCCCCCATCGCGGTCGTCTCGATGATCTTGGGGCGTTCGACGGTGAGATCGAGCATGTCGGCGAGATCCTGACAGACCCAGTCGTTGGCAACCATGCCGCCGTCGACGCGGACGCCGGCGGGCCGCACGCCGTCGGCGGCGAAGGCATCGAAGAGATCGGCGGTCTGCTGGCTCATCGCCTCGAGGCAGGCGCGGACAAGATGCGCGCGGGTGGCGCCGCCGGTCAGGCCGGTGATCGTGCCCCGCACATCGGACCGCCAGTAGGGCGCGCCAAGCCCGGCGAGCGCGGGGACGAAGTGGACGCCGGCATTGTCGGGCACCGACCGCGCCAGCGCCTCGGTTTCGGCGGCGGTCGCGATCAGGCCGAGGCCGTCGCGCAGCCACTGAACCGCGCTGCCGGCGGTGAAGATGCTGCCTTCGAGCGCATAGGCGGCCTTGCCGCCGAGCCGCCAGGCGACAGTCGAGAGCAGCCGGTTGGCGGACGCTGGCGGGGTCGCGCCCGCCTGTGCAAGAACGAAGGTGCCCGTGCCGTAAGTCGCCTTGACCTGGCCGTGCGCGAGGCAGCCCTGCCCGATGGTCGCGGCCTGCTGGTCGCCGGCGCAGCCGCTGACGGGGATGGCGCGGCCGAGAATGGCCGTCTCGCCGAGCAGGCCGGCGCTGTCGACGATCTCGGGCAGCGCCGCACGAGGGATGCCGAAGCGCGCGATCAGCCCATCATCCCACTGGCAGGTCGCGAGATCCATCAGCAGCGTGCGCGCTGCGTTGGTCGCGTCCGTGGCGTGAACGCGGCCGCCTGTCAGGCGGAACAGCAGGTAGGAGTCGACGGTGCCGAGAGCGAGGGTGCCAGCGTCGGCGGCGGCGCGGACGGACGTCCAGTTCTCGAGCGCCCAGGCGATCTTGGTCGCCGAGAAATAGGGATCGAGCAGCAGGCCGGTCTTTGCCTGAACCTCGGCTTCGAGACCCTCGGCCTTGAAGCGGTCGCACATCGGAGCGGTCCGACGGTCCTGCCAGACGATGGCGGGCGCGAGCGGCTCGCCGGTCGTGCGGTCCCAGAACACCACGGTCTCGCGCTGGTTGGTGATGCCGATGGCGGCGATATGCGCCGCGCCGACCCGGTCAGCGACCGTTCGCACGCAGGCCAGCGTCCGCGCCCAGATTTCGGATGCATCATGCTCCACCCAGCCGGGCTGCGGATAGGATTGGGTCAGCGGCGCGCCTTCGCTCGCCACGATGCTGCCCGAAAGATCGAAGACGAGGGCGCGCGTCGAGGTCGTCCCCTCGTCGATCGCCAGAATCAATGGGTTCCCGCTCATGGCGGTTTTCTAGCGTTCCGAGCCGTGCAAGGTAAGACCATGTCCCCCGCCCTTCCCTACGACATCGCGATCATCGGCGCCGGCGTGAACGGCGCCGGGATTGCGCGCGATGCGGCGGGGCGCGGGCTGAAGGTTGCGCTCATCGAGGCGGGCGATATTGGCGGGGCGACGTCGTCGGCCTCGACGAAGCTCATCCACGGCGGGCTGCGCTATCTGGAATTCTACGAGTTCCGGCTGGTTGCGAAGGCGCTGGCGGAGAGGGAGGTGATCCTCTCGGCCGCCCCGCACATCACCTGGCCGCAGGGCTTCGTTCTCCCGCATGCGCCGCATCTGCGCTCGGCCTGGATGATCCGCGCCGGGCTGTTCCTGTATGACCATCTTGCCAAGCGCCGGCAGGTGCCGGGTTCGGCGAGTGTCGATCTGCGGCGTGATCCGGCCGGAGCGCCGCTCGATCCGACGTTCACCCGCGCCTTCCGCTACTGGGACGGCTGGGTCGACGATGCGCGGCTCGTGGTGCTCAATGCGATGGATGCCGCCGACCGCGGTGCCGATGTGCGGACGCGGACGCGGGTGATCAGCGCCGATCGGACGGGCGAGCTGTGGGCGCTGTCGCTCGACGACGGCAGCACGATCGCCGCGCGCACCGTCGTCAATGCGGCCGGCCCTTGGGCCGGCGAGGTGGCGCGGACCGTCCTGCGCCTCAACGACGCGCCCGATCTGAAGCTGGTGCAGGGCGCGCATATCGTCGTGCCGCGGATCGGTCCGGGCGACGACGCCTACATGCTCCAGCAGCCTGACGGCCGGATCATCTTCGTGATCCCTTACGAGCGGGACTTCACCCTGATCGGCACGACCGAGACGGTGATCGACCACCCGGGTCAGGTCGGCGCGACCGAGGATGAAGTCACCTACCTGCTCGGTGCGGCCAACCGCTATCTGCGCACCAAGCTGACCACTGCCGATATCGTCCATCGCTTCGCGGGCGTCCGGCCGCTGGTGCTCGAGAGCGACAAGGATGCCCGCGAGACGACGCGCGACTGGCGCTTCATCGAACATGCCGGCGGCCATGCGCTGACGGTCGTCGGCGGCAAGATCACGACCTATCGGGTGCTCGCCGAGGCGGCGCTCGAGATCCTCG
>JADCGM010000033.1 GCA_020249025.1 Alphaproteobacteria bacterium | reverse complement strand
GAACAGACGGTGAACATAAGGCTTAATGCGGGGGTTGTCGCGAGAAATCCGCTGCTGGCGGATCAGCGGCGGCGGTGGTGGTAGCGGAACAGCTCGGTCTTGAAGCCGAGGCCGGCGTAGAGCGCGATCGCCGGTGCGTTCGACCCCATCACCTGCAGCGCCGCGCCCTCCGCGCACTGCGACTCGCCCCAGCCGACGAGCGCGCGGGTGATCGCCGCGCCATGCCCCCGCCGCCGGGCGTCGGGCGCGGTGGCGATGTTGTTGAGGCAGAGGATGCCGTCGTGGAGCGCCGCGAAGCCGACTGCGAGCGGCGCGCCATCGCCTGCCGAGATCCGTGCGAACACCGCCGGAATGGCGAGCGCGCGATAGGCCGCGAGGTGGCCGTCCTGCGCCGCGCCCGGGCGCCCCGAGGCAATGGCGTGCGCGGCGAGCCAGTCCTCGTCGGCATGCGGGCTGAGCGCCACACCATTCGCGGCGGGGAGGGGCCCCGCCGGGCGCCACAGCACCAGCGTCTCGTCCTCGGGCGGGCCGTAGCCGCGGGCGTCGAGCAATCCGGCGAGGCCCGGCGGCGCGAAGGGCGTCATCCGCACGATCGCCGGCTGGCCGTGGCGGGCGTAGAAGGCCTCGGCGATCTCAAGCTTGTCGGCGAGTGGGCGCGTGCCGTCGGCGACGACGTTCACCGAATTGACCCGGCGCGAGTCGCCGCCCGCCAGCCGCAGCTGCCACCCGTCGACGAGCACCGCGCGCGGCGCGGGCCAGGCGTTGAGGCAGGCCTCTTCGACGCGGCGGGGAAGGCTCATCGCCCGAGGCTAGCGCGCCCGCCGCAGCGGGCAAGCCGCATCAGCGCCCGATGAGCTTCTGCGCCATCGCGTCGGCGACACGGTCGGTCGGGGTGCTGCTGGCGTCGGACTCGGCGAAGATGTCGAGGAGCCGGCCCTCGATCTGCGCGATCCGCGCCGTCACCGCATCGGCGTCGCCGTCGCCCAGATATTCGGCGACGACATTGATGATGCCGCCCGCGTTGATAACATAGTCGGGGGCGTAGAGGATGCCGCGCGCATGGAGGCGGACGCCGTCGTCGGGGGTCGCGAGCTGGTTGTTGGCCGCCCCTGCGACGATGGCGACATCAAGGGCCGGGATCGTCTCGGCGGTCAGCCCGGCGCCGAGCGCACAGGGGCTGAGCACATCCGCCGACACCCGCATGATCGCATCGACGCCGACCGCGGCCGCGCCGAACGCCTGTGCGGCCTTTGCCGCGCGCGCCGGGTCGATATCGGCGACCGTCAGCTTTGCGCCCGCCGCAGCGAGCTTTTCGGCCAGCGCATAGCCGACCGAGCCGAGGCCCTGGATCGCGACATGGACGCCCGCGAAGCCGTCCTTGCCGAGCTTGTGCTTCACCGCGGCGCGCATGCCGCGGAACACGCCCTCGGCGGTCGAGGGGCCGGGGTTGCCGCCAGCGGCGCCGCCCGGAACAGGCAGGCCCGAGACATGGCGGGTGCGGCGCGCGATGACGGTCATGTCGGCGTCGGACATGCCCACGTCCTCGGCGGTGACGTAGCGGCCGCCGAGCGAGTCGATGGCGCCGCCGAACGCCTCCAGCAGCGCTTCGGTCTTGTCGACGCCGGCCTTCTTCAGGACGACCGCCTTGCCGCCGCCCATCGGCAGCCCGGCCATGGCGTTCTTGTAGCTCATGCCGCGTGACAGGCGCAGCGCATCGGTGATCGCATCGACGTCGCGCGCATAGGACCAGTAGCGCGTGCCGCCCGCCGCCGGCCCGAGGTGTGTGGAGTGGATGGCGATGATCGCCTGCAGCCCGGTGGCGCGGTCGGTGAAGAAATGGACGCCCTCGTGCGCGTCGAAATCGCTCGCGTCGAACACCGCCATGCCGCCAGACTCCGGGTTATAAAGTTGCGCGCTCACGCAATAAACGAATACGCCGCACATGCAACGGCGGAGTGCGGGAGGGCGTTCGGAGTGTCGGGAGGGGGTGGGGCGACCGACGGGGATTGAACCCGCAACCTCTGGTACCACAAACCAGCGCTCTAACCAATTGAGCTACGGTCGCCGCGAGAGTGGAGCGCAGATACGGCCCGCGCTACGGTGCGTCAAGGAGAAGCCCGATGAACGCGACGATCGTCAAATTCGGCCATCCGGCGAGGCTCGTCGCCGACTATCGTCACTGGCTCGTCCTGCTGCGCCCGGCGCAGCCGACGCTGGGCAGTCTGGTGCTGGCGGCGAAGGGCGAGGCGACCGCGTTCGGCGATCTGCCGCCCGAGGCGCATGCCGAGCTGGCGGCGGTCACGCGCGATATCGAGACGGCGCTGAAGGCCGCGGTCGGCTATGAAAAGATCAACTATCTCATGCTGATGATGGTCGACCCGCACGTCCATTTCCATGTGCTGCCGCGCTACGAGGGCGCACGCACCGTGGGCGGGGTGTCGGTGCCCGACGCCGGCTGGCCGGGGCAGCCCGCGCTCAACGCCGCGGTCGCGCTCGATGGCGTGCAGACGGAGGCGCTGGTCGCCTGGCTGAAAGGGCAGTGGCCCGCGCGTTAGGCGCGGGGGTCAGGCGGTCTGGCGGGTTTCGGTCGCGCCGGCAGCCCAGCCGGCGGTCAGCGCCCGCGCGGCGACGACATCGGCCGGGAAGTCGACCTCGCCCCACTCGTGCCCCTTGATCGAGACCGTGCCGATGTAGGTGTCGGCCGCGAGCCGGTCGATGACCTTGAGATACCAGTTCTTGGTGCCCTCGGACGTGCGCATCATCGCCTCGACCGCACCGGCGAAGGTCGCCGGACCCTCGCCGCGGAAGATGAGGAAGCCGATCGACTCGGCGTTGACGATGGCGGGATCGAGTGTCTTGCCGATGGCGACGAGGCGCGGCCCTTCGCGGCGCACCTTCATGTCGTCGGCGGCGTAATTGGCCTTCTGGTCGACCGTCACATTGATCGGCGCGATCGCGCCCTTCAATGCGGCGGCGACGAGCGCCGGCGTCACCAGAGTGTCGCCGTTGAGGATGAGGAAATCGGCGCGCATCTCGTCGCGCGCGATCCACAGCGAGCCGAGGTTGTCGGCCACCTGATAGAAGGGATTGAGAACCGTGCGGATCGTCGCGCGCGTCTCGGCGCGGCGCGCCAGATGCGCCTCGACCTGATCGGCGCGGAAGCCGACGACGATGGCGATGTCGGTGATGCCGTTGGCGATCAGCGCATCGAGCTGCCAGTCGAGCAGCGTCTTGCCCGACAGCTCGATCAGGCACTTCGGCCGATCGGCCGTGAGCGGCAGCAGCCGCGAGCCCTGACCGGCGCTGAGAATGATGGCCTTCAAACGACGTACTCCGCCAACTGCGAACGATCCGCAGATAGGTGTGCAATCGGGCAACAACGTGGCGCGCGAGACTTGCGAGCCGGGAAGATCAGAGCATTGCCCGGAAATTGGGCAACTGCCCGAAACATGGGCGGCAGCAGGACTTTGGCGAGCGACCTTGCAGCGGCTGCCAATGCGAGCGCCCCAAGGGCGCGCAGGCGGCGGAAGCCGGCCTGCCGACTGGCACGAACGATGCAGAACGCGCGGCATCACCAATCGATCCAGGGGACGCCCCGCGTGAAGAAGATCGAAGCCATCATCAAGCCCTTCAAGCTCGACGAGGTGAAGGAGGCGCTGCACGAAGTCGGCGTGTCCGGCATCACCGTTGTCGAGGCGAAGGGCTTCGGCCGCCAGAAGGGCCATACCGAGCTCTATCGCGGCGCCGAATACATCGTCGACTTCCTGCCCAAGGTGAAGCTCGAGGTCGTCGTCGACGACGGCCAGGTCGAGCGCGTCTGCGAGGCGATCGCGACCGCGGCGCGCACCGGGCGCATCGGCGACGGCAAGATCTTCGTGTCGCCGATCGAGGCGGCCATCCGCATCCGCACCGGCGAACGCGACGCCGACGCGATCTGATCAAGTTACCAACCGTACCCAAGAAGCGAGGGGACTGAAGACCATGGCGAACAAACCGGCCGACATCCTGAAGATGATGAAGGAGCGCGAGATCGAGTGGGTGGACCTCCGCTTCACCGACCCGCGCGGCAAGTGGCAGCATCTGACGATGGCAGCCCGTGCGATCAACGAGGGCATGCTCGAGGACGGCTTCATGTTCGACGGTTCGTCGATCGCCGGCTGGAAGGCGATCAACGAGTCCGACATGATCCTCAAGGTCGACCTCGACGCGGTCTATTTCGACCCGTTCTCGGCGACCCCGATGATGATCCTGTTCTGCGACATCGTCGAGCCGTCGACCGGCGAGCTCTACGGCCGCGACCCACGGTCGACCGCCAAGCGCGCCGAGGCCTATCTCAAGAACACCGGCATCGGCGACACCGTCTACGTCGGCCCCGAGGCCGAGTTCTTCGTGTTCGACGACGTCCGCTTCGGCTCGGGCTACGGCTCGGGCTTCTACCACCTCGACGACATCGAGCTGCCGCACAACAGCGGCAAGGTCTATGAGGAGGGCAACCTCGGCCACCGTCCGCGCGCCAAGGGCGGCTACTTCCCGGTCGCGCCCGTCGACAGCTGCGTCGACCTGCGCGGCGAGATGGTCTCGACGATGCTCGAGATGGGCCTGCCCTGCGACAAGCACCACCATGAGGTGGCCGCCG
>JADCGM010000329.1 GCA_020249025.1 Alphaproteobacteria bacterium | reverse complement strand
TGCCGCTGCCGTTCAGCCTCGATCACATCAATCTCTGGGTGCTCGACGACGGCAACGGCTGGGCGATCGTCGACACCGGATTGAACGCCAAGCCGTGCAAGGACCTGTGGCGCGCGCTGATGGCGGGGCCGCTTGCCGGGCGTCCGCTGACGCGCGTGATCGTTACGCACTATCACCCGGACCACCTCGGGCTGGCCGGCTGGCTGTGCCGCAAGGGCGGGGTGCCGCTGGAGATCGCGCGCGCCGAATATCTGCTGGCGCGGACGCTGATGCTCGACGTGCGCGATGCGCCGCCTGAGGATGCGGTCGATTTCTACGCCCGCGCCGGCTGGCCGGCGGATGCGGTCGAGCGCTTCCGGGCGAGCGGCTGGGGGCGGTTCAACATGGTCGTCGCGGATCTGCCGATCGGCTTCCAGCGGCTGCGCGAGGGCGATGTGCTGCGCATCGGCGGGCGCGCGTGGCGCGTCGTCGGCGGCAGCGGCCATTCGCCCGAGCATGTCTGTCTCGTCTGCGATTCCGACCGGCTGATGATCTCGGGCGATCAGGTGCTGCCGCGGATCACCTCGAACGTGTCGGTCTATCCCACCGAGCCGCGCGCCAACCCGTTGAAGGACTGGCTCGACAGCATCGACAAGCTGGCGACGCTCGATCCCGGGCTGACGGTGATGCCGGCGCACAACGAGCCGTTCACACGGCTCCATGTGCGGCTCGACCAGCTTCGCGGCGACCATCTGCGCAAGCTCGATGCGCTGGAGGAATTCTGCACCGAGCCGCGCACCGCCCATGACAGCTTCAAGACGCTGTTCGGTCGTGCGATCGGCGAGGGCGAGATCCAGATGGCGACCGGCGAGGCGCTGGCGCACCTGCACTGGCTGGAAGCGCATGGGCGGGTCGAGCGGACGGCGGACGGCGGCGCGGACCGGTTCGTGAGGGTTTAGGGCGCGTGACCCCCTCCCCCGAACCGGGGGAGGGATGGGGTGGGGGGCTTCCCGAATGTGGCGCCTTGTCCTGAGACACCCCCACCCTGACCCTCCCCCGGTTCGGGGGAGGGGATCAGGTCAGAGCCCAGCCGTATACACCAGCACGAACACCGCGAAGCCGACGAGGAGCAGCGGCAGGGTCACGATCTGCGCGGTGGCGCCGCCGCCCGAGAGGTGGCCGCTGCCGGTCATCACGCCGCGGCGCATGTAGTCGGAAAAGCTCTGGCGCGCCGGGGCGTTGGGCTTGAGGTTGCCGACCACGCCCGACAGGCCGAAGAAGGCGGCGAGGCTCAAACCGCAGATCGCCATGATGATGCCCATGGTTGCGTCGCGCGCGAAGGCGATGGCGTAGATGCCAAGGAAGCCGGCGAGACTGCCGATCAGCACCGCATAGACCCCGCCGTGGATCTCGAAGTCGCTGGCGTCGGCGAGCTTGGGCGCCTCGGTCTTGGCGCCCGGCAGCGACGGGGCGGGGGTGGGGGTCGACTGCGCGAGCAGATCGGCCGTGCTGACGAAATTCTCCTTGGACATCGGGGCCTCCCGGCATGGGCGACGCCGGGGGTTCGGCATCGTTCATGCGGATTTACTGGCCCCTGCTGTGGCGGCGCGCTTTGACCCGAATCAATCCGTTACGGACGCGCGCGCATGGGCCTTCGCCGACCACGCCGACAGCTTCGCGCAGTCGTCGGGGATCGGCAGGCCGATGAATGCCCCGAAGTCGAGCGTTGTCAGCAGCACGATGTCGGCGACCGTGAAATCGTCGGTCGCGAGCCAGCCGTTGCCCATCTCGCTGTCGATCCAGCGCATCGCAGCCTCGGCGCGCGGGCGGTTGGCGGCGCCGAAGTCCTTGTATTGATGGCCCAAGGGCGCGGTCAGCGGGTGGTCGTTCACCCACACCTGCGCGAGCGGCGACATGAGGATGAGCTCGACGCGCCGCGTCCACATGTCGATGCGCGCGGTTTCCAGCGGGGTGCGGCCGAACAGCGGCGGCTCGGGGTGGAGCGCATCGAGATAGCGGCAGATGGCGATGCTTTCGGTGAGGATCGACCCGTCGTCGAGTTCGAGCACCGGCACCTGCCCGCGCGAATAGCGCGCCTTGTGCTCGGCGGTGCGATGCTCGCCCTTGAACAGCGACATCGTCTCGGTGGGGAAGGTGAGGCCCTTTTCCTTGAGGAAGATGCCGACGCGGCGCGGGTTGGGCGCGGCGGTCTCGGCCGAGGTGTAGAGCTTCATCCGAACAATCCCCCCTTCTGGACGGCCTTCGCTCGCGCAAAGGCGGGACGGGCAGCGCAACGGTCCCAATAGGCGCGGACCGGCTCGGCCCAGTCGCTGTCGATGCGCAGCGTCTTCGCCAGCAGCAGCGCATAGGCGACCGAGATGTCGGCACCGGTGAAGCGGCCGGCGACGAGCCACTCTCGCCCGTCGGCGAGCGTGCGGGCGAGGCCCTCGCGCAGGCGAACGTTGAACCAGCGCGCATAATCGTCGGCGGCCTGCGGCAGGCGGCGCTCCTCGGGTTCGAGCAGGCGGTAGCGCAGCACCAGCGTCTGCGGAAAGGTCAGCGTCGCCTCGCCGTGGTGGAGCCAGTTGAGCCACGCGCCATAGTCGGGATCGCCGGGTGCGACGGAGAGCGCCGTCTCGCCGTCGCGGGTGGCGAGATATTGAACGATCGCCGCCGACTCGGTCATCCGTGTCGCCCCGTCGACGAGGTAGGGGATGGTGCCGAGCGGGTTCTCTTCAAGATAGGCTGGCTCGCGGAAGCGCGGCGGGAAGGGGAGGAGCTTCAGCTCATAGGGCAGACCCAGCTCCTCGAGCGCCCAAAGCGGGCGGAAGGAGCGGGCGTCGGCGCAGTGGTAGAGCGTGAGCATGGGGGGGAGATTAGACGGCGGGGGCGCGGGGGCGGCCTATCAGCTTGGGGGGTGAGGTGAGGCCGGAGCCAGCTGCGACCGCTCCGAACCATCGCGCTTCCCCAACCCGTCCGTCCGCTCTATTCTGATCCCGTTTCGTTCTACCGCCCGGGACCCGCGTGACCGACGAGCCGACCGATGAGCGACCGCGCAAGGTGATCCATGTCGACATGGACGCCTTCTACGCGTCGGTCGAGCAGCGCGACGATCCGCGGCTGAAAGGGCGGCCCGTCGCGGTCGGGTCGGCATCGGGGCGGGGGGTGGTGGCGGCGGCGAGCTACGAGGCGCGCAAGTTCGGCGTGCGCTCGGCGATGCCGTCGGCGACGGCGCTGCGGCTGTGTCCGGAGCTGGTGTTCGTGCCGCATCGCTTCGACGTCTATCGCGCGGTATCGCGGCAGATCCGCGCGATCTTTCACGACTACACGCCGCTCGTCGAACCGCTGTCGCTCGACGAGGCCTATCTCGACGTCACCGAGAATCTGCGCGGCATCGCCACCGCAACCGAGATCGCGCAGGAAATCCGCGCGCGCATCCGGGCGGAGACCGGGCTGACCGCCTCGGCGGGCGTTTCCTACAACAAGTTCATCGCCAAGCTCGCGTCGGACTATCGCAAGCCGGACGGGCTGACGGTGATCACGCCGGCGAAGGGCCCGGCGTTCGTAGCGGCGCTGCCCGTCGCGCGCTTCCACGGGGTCGGGCCGGTGACGGCGGCGAAGATGGAGCGGCTGGGGATCGTGACCGGGGCCGATCTCGCCGCGCAGTCGCCCGAGTTCCTGCGCCAGCAGTTCGGCAAGGCCGGGGCCTATTACTGGAACGCGGCGCGCGGCATCGACCTTCGCCAGGTCGTCCCCGACCGGCCGCGCAAGTCGGTCGGATCGGAGCAGACCTTCGCGCGCGATCTGATGACGGAAGAGCAGCTGGTCGACGGGCTGATCCCGGCGGTCGATTCGGTGTGGTCGCATTGTTCGCGCAACGGCGTCGCGGCGCGGACGGTGACGTTGAAGCTGCGCTATTCCGATTTCCGGCTGATCACGCGCAGCCGCAGTCTCGCCGCGCCGGTCGACAGCCGGGAGACGCTGGAGCGCACAGGGCGCGAGCTGATCGCCGGGCTGCTGCCGCTGGAAAAGGGCGTGCGCCTGCTCGGGATCAGCGTGTCGAACATCGAGCGGGGCGAGGCGGAGGCGGTGGCGACGGGCGTGGCGCAGCTGACGCTGGCGATCTAGGGGCCTGCGCCCTCACACCAACCCGTCATCCTGACGAAAGTCAGGACCTCGTGCCGATAGTCCGCATTGGATCGGGAGCCATATCCGGGGCGAGGTCCTGACTTTCGTCAGGATGACGGTTGGTGTTTATGGAACCCATCCCTCCAGACCGAATCCGGACCCCGCCCATGCCCTTCACCTCGCGCATCCTGCTTCTCGGCTCCGGCGAACTGGGCCGCGAGTTCGTCATTTCGGCGAAGCGGCTCGGCGCCTGGGTGGTGGCGTGCGACGCCTATGACGGCGCGCCGGCGATGCAGGTGGCGGATGCGCGCGAGGTGTTTCCGATGCTCGATGGCGACCAGCTGCGCGCCGCCGTTCTGAAGCACAAACCCGATCTCATCGTTCCCGAGGTGGAGGCGATCCGGACCGAAATGCTCGCCGAGCTAGAGGGGGAGGGGTTCACCGTCGTGCCGTCGGCGCGGGCAACGCAGATGACGATGAACCGCGACCGCATCCGCGAGCTGGCGGCGGTCGATCTGGGCCTCAGGACGTCGCGCTACCGCTATGCCGAAAGTCTCGACGAGGTGATCGCGGCAGCCGACCACACCGGGCTGCCCTGTGTGATCAAGCCGGTGATGTCGTCGTCGGGCAAGGGCCAGTCGACAGTGCGCAACGCGGACGAGCTGGAGGCGGCGTGGATCTATGCCGTCGCCAACATGCGCGGCGACCGGGCGCGGGTCATCGTCGAGGAGTTCATCGCCTTCGACTACGAGATCACGCTGCTGACGGTGCGGACCCGCGACGGTGTCGTCTTTTGCCCGCCGATCGGCCACCGGCAGGAGCGCGGCGACTATCAGGAAAGCTGGCAGCCGACGCCGATGTCGGCGGCGGCGCTGCGCGATGCGGAAGACATGGCGAAAAAGGTCGTCGACGATCTCGGCGGTTATGGGCTGTTCGGGGTCGAGTTCTTCGTGCGCGGCGAGGAGGTGATTTTCTCCGAACTGAGCCCGCGGCCGCACGACACGGGGATGGTGACGCTGGTCTCGCAGAATCTGAGCGAGTTCGACCTGCATGCGCGCGCGATCCTCGGACTGCCGATCCCAGAGGTGCGGCAGCTGGGGCCGTCGGCCTCGGCGGTGATCCTCGCGGAGCGGGAGTCGGCGGCGTTCGGGTTCGAGGGGCTGACGCAAGCGCTCGTCCCACCCGATGGTGCGGAGGTCGACGTGCGCCTGTTCGGCAAGCCGACGACGCGGCCCTACCGGCGGATGGGGGTGGCGCTGGCGAAGGCGGGCGATACGGCCGAAGCGCGCCGGGTGGCGATGGCCGCGGCCGCCAAGGTGCGGATCGTCGAGCGCTGAGTCCCCGAAATTCTCCCCTCCCCAACGGGGAGGGGCCGGGGGAGGGGGCGTCGGCTGCGGAGACAGCCGAGCCCGTTCTCAGAACAAAGAACGGCTGTCGTCGCAGCCGAAGCACCCTCCCCTACCCCTCCCTGAAGGGAGGGGAGAAGAATGGGGCGGGTCAAACGTCGGGGAAGATGTGCGCTTCGCCGTTCCACGGCAGATCGGCGATGCTCGCCGCCAGCGCCGGGTCGAGGGGCGCGTAGAGGTGGGGGAAGAGCGCGCCGCCGCGGCTGGGTTCCCATTTGAGGGCGGGTCCGAGGCGCGCGGGATCGAGGGCGACGAGGAGCAGGTCCGTCTGGCCGGCGAAGTGCTTCGCCGCCGTTTCGCGCACCTGGTCCGCGGTCGAGAAGTGGATGTAGCCGTCCTTCAAATCGACCGCCGAACCGGCGAACACGCCGGCGGCGACGGCGGCGTCCCATTCGGCGCGGGACAGGATCTTGTAGATCATCAATCCTCGAACGGATCGCGGACGAGGATGGTGTCCTCGCGCTCGGGGCTGGTCGAGACCAGCGCCACCGGGCAGTTGATCAGCTCCTCGATGCGGCGGATGTATTTGATCGCCTGCGCAGGGAGTTGCGCCCACGACCGCGCGCCGTAGCAGCTGTCCTGCCAGCCCTCGATGCGTTCGTAGATCGGCTCGACTTTGGCCTGCTCGCTCGGGTGCGCGGGGAAATAGTCGATGACGCGGTCGCCCAGCCGGTAGCCGGTGCAGATCATCACCTCGTCGAGACCGTCGAGAACGTCGATCTTCGACAGCGCGACGCCGTTGACGCCGGACACCGCGATCGCCTGCCGGACGAGCACGGCGTCGAACCAGCCGCAACGGCGCTTGCGCCCCGTGACGGTGCCGAACTCGCGTCCGCGCTCGCCGATGCGCTCGCCGATGGCGTCGTCGAGCTCGGTCGGGAAGGGGCCGGAGCCCACGCGGGTGGTGTAGGCCTTCACCAGCCCCAGCACATAGCCGACCGCGCCCGGCCCCATCCCCGAACCCGCCGCCGCCTGACCCGCGACGACGTTCGACGAGGTGACGTAGGGATAGGTCCCGTGATCGACGTCGAGCAGCACGCCCTGCGCGCCTTCGAACAGGATGCGCTGGCGCTTGCGGCGCGCCTCGGCGAGCGTCGCCCAGGAGGGCTTGGCGTAGGGGAGGACGAAGGGCGCGATCGCCTCCAGCTCGGCGACGAGGGCGGCGCGGTCGATGGGCTCGACCCCGAAGCCGGCGCGCAGCGCATTGTGGTGGGCGAGCAGGCGGTCGATCTGCGGACCGGCGTTGTCCAGATGCGCGAGATCGCAGACGCGCAGCGCGCGCCGCCCGACCTTGTCCTCATAGGCGGGGCCGATGCCGCGGCGGGTGGTGCCGATCTTGCCCGCGCCCGAGGCGTCCTCGCGCAGCGCGTCGAGATCGCGGTGGAAGGGCAGGATGAGCGGGCAGACGTCGCTGATCTGGAGGTTGGCGGGGGTGATGTCCACGCCCTGACCGCGCAGCTTGGCGATCTCCTCCTTCAGGTGCCACGGATCGAGAACGACGCCGTTGCCGATCACCGACTGGGTGCCGCGCACGATGCCCGAGGGCAGCAGGCTGAGCTTGTAGGTCTGGTTGCCGACGACAAGCGTGTGCCCGGCGTTGTGACCGCCCTGGAACCGCACCACGACATCGGCGCGGCTCGACAGCCAGTCGACGATCTTGCCCTTGCCCTCGTCGCCCCATTGGGCGCCGACCACCACCACGTTCGCCAAAACCGGTCCTTGCCTGGCTGTCCGAAACCGCGACCGGCTCTAGACGCATTCGCGCGGGGATTGAAGCACGGACGGAAGGGATTCTGTGGCACGGCCGCGTAAGGCCTGCAGATCGCCACGGGGGATTCCATGCGCACAGCCGTCCTGCTCGCCGTTCTTCTCGCCACCGCCGCCTCGGCGCAGCCCTTCCAGCGCCTGAAGGGAGCTGCCGCCTGCCGCGGGGACATCGCGCGGCTGTGCGGCGACGCGCGCGGCGACCGCGAGGCGATGCGCGCCTGCCTTGTCGAGAAGCGGACCGAGATTTCGTCCGACTGCCGCGAGATGCTCTCCGACCGGATGCGCGACCGGATGGCAGATCGGAGGCGCGACGGCGCGGCGGCGCTGCCGGCGTCGCAGACGGTTGCCTACGGCACCGCGCCGGAGCAGGCGGTCGATGTCTATGGCGCGGGGGCGGGTGCGAAGAAGCCGCTCGTGCTGTTCATCCACGGCGGCGGCTGGTCGCTCGGCGACCGCAAGCAGTCGGTCGGGGCGAAGGCGGATCATTTCACCGGCACGGGCTACGTTTTCGCATCGACCGGCTACCGGCTGGTGCCGGCGGCGACGGTCGAGGAGCAGGCGGCCGACGTCGCCGCCGCCATCGCGGCGCTGCGCCGGGATGCGGCGCGGCTCGGCGTCGATCCCGACCGCATCGCGCTCGTCGGCCATTCGGCGGGCGCGCATCTGGCG
>JADCGM010000328.1 GCA_020249025.1 Alphaproteobacteria bacterium | reverse complement strand
CCCGGCCAGGCCCCGGCGATCGCCTTGGCGAAGCTGTCCATCGTCGTCATGCACGCAAAGCCCGCGACCGCGAGCGCGATGCCGAGCGGCACATTCGCCTTGGCCGGCGTCACGCCTTCGGCTGCTTCCAGGCCGCGCCGCCGACCCAGTCGCCGGCCGCCCCCGAGAAGGCGCGATATTCGACGCTCCCCCAGATGTCGGCCTGCGCATAGGGATCGTGCGCCATCAGCGCCTTCGCCTCGTCGACGCTGTCGGTCTTCCAGACGAGCAGCGAGCCGCAGATCGCCCCCGCGTCGTCGCGCAGCGGCCCGGCGATCAGCAGGCGGTCGAGGATGGTCTCGACATGCGCCAGATGGGCCTTGAGCAGGGCGAGGCGCGTCGCACCCGCATCCGGCCCCGGCCGGTCCCAGCAGATCACCGCAATCATCGCAGCCCCCCATAGCCCGGCATCGGCAGGTGCGCGCCTGTCAGGAGAGACAGCAGATGCGCCCCCAGCATCGCGACGAGCAGGATGCCGACAAGCATCATCCCATGCCAGGGCATGATCGACACGGTGCCGAACGGCCGCTTGCGGCGCACGCCCCACAGCGACCACAGCAGCAGCGTGGCCGATGCGGCGAACATTGCGACGGTCGTCTCCAGATCCATGCGCCCGGCCTTTGGCAGGCCGGACGCATCAACGCCAGACCCGGCTAGAGCTTCAGCCCGGGTTGCTGCCGCGACTCCCGCCAGCGCGCGGGTGCACCGCTGGCGAACGCCGCCGCCGCCAGCCCCGCTCCGGCGATCAGCGCCGTCGTCAGCCCGGGCCGCATCTGCGCCTCCAGCCACAGCGAGCTGCGGCGCACGCCGATGTCCTGTTCGCTCTCGACCCGCCCGTCCTCGCGCGGCTCGTAGAGATTGTCGTTGCCGCCGGGCGCCGGCTGCTCGTCGGTCTGCTGCATCGTCTCGCCCGCGGCCTCCATGTTGAGGTCCATCGCCCGCGGCATGAGGTTGCCGAGCTTGGAGATCATCAGCCCGGTGCCGCCGACGGTGATCTCGCGACGCGGGGTTTCGGCCGCAAACAGGATCGCGCGCGCCGACAGCCGCGGATCGTAGACGACCGGCGGGATGCGCGCGGCCTTCGCCATGTAATTGCGGGCATGCTCGGGATAGGGCGTGTTCATGCCGGTCGGCTTGATGAGCGTCACCGAGATCGGCACCTCGTCCGCCTCCAGCTCCATGCGCAGCGCATCGGTGAAGCCCTTCACCGCATGCTTCATCGCGCTGTAGGCCCCCTGCAGGATCATCGCCCGCTCGGACAGCACCGAGCCGAGGTTGATCAGCGCGCCGCCCTCGCCGCGCAGCAGCCGCACCGCTGCCAGCGAGCCGCGCACGGTCCCCCAATAGCCGACGTCGAACACCCGCCGGTGATCGTCGATGGCGATCTCGTCGAGCCGCCCGTAGAGCGCGGCCGCTGCATCGTTGACCCAGGTATCGACCCGCCCGAAGGCACGGACCGCGGTCTCGGCGATCCGCTCGGCGGCCTCCGCATCGCCGACGTCGGCGGCGCAGACCTCGACCTGCCCGCCAGCCGCACGCAAGTCAACCGCGACCGCTTCGAGCGCCTCTTCGTTGCGCGCCGCGATCACCAGCCGCGCGCCGCGCGCCGCGGCCATCTGCGCCGCCGCCAGCCCGATTCCGCTGGTGGCCCCGGTGATGACGAGAGTCTGCTCCTCGAGCGGCCGCAACTTCACACGCATGGCGATCTCCTGACGCGAAGGGATGTTCGCGGCCCCAACGCGTCAGGACGGAGAGGGATGCGTGGGCGCGGGCGGCCTTAAGCGGCCAGCGCGCGCTCGAGCATGTCGCGGATGGCGCGGAGTTCGGCGCGTTGCATCGAGGTCAGGCCCGCGGACACCGCCGCCATCGCCGGTGTCGCCGCAGGCTCGGGCGCGACGGAGACGGCCGGCGCGGTCTCGCCATTGGCGACCGCCTTGGCCCCCTGCTCCTTGATGAGCTTCTGGACGCCGCGGATCGTGTAACCCTCGGTGTAGAGCAGGCGGTTGATGGCGCGCAGCAGCGCCACGTCCTCCGGCCGATAGTAGCGACGGTTGCCGCCGCGCTTCAGCGGGCTGATCGCCGGAAACTTGGTTTCCCAGAAGCGCAGCACGTGCTGGGGCACGCCAAGGTCCTCGGCGACCTCGCTGATCGTCCGGAAGGCGTTGGCGGACTTGCCCGCGTCCATCCCGGCTACTTGCGCTTCTTGCTGTTGATCTGCTCGCGCATCAGCTGGCTCGGCCGGAAGGTGAGCACGGTGCGCGGCTCGATCGGCACTTCCTGACCGGTCTTCGGGTTGCGGCCGATGCGCTGGCCCTTGCGGCGCAGGACGAAGGTGCCGAACGAGCTGATCTTGACGTTGCTGCCCCCCAGCAGCGCGCCACAGATGCGGTCGAGAACCTGCTCGACGAGGCCGGCGGAGTCGGCGCGGGACAGGCCGATCTCGCGATGGACGGCCTCCGCAAGGTCCGCACGCGTGACGGTTCTGGCTGCCATGATCGTCCCCCGGGATTCGCTCTCGACTCGGCAAT
>JADCGM010000327.1 GCA_020249025.1 Alphaproteobacteria bacterium | reverse complement strand
GCGGATCACGACCGGGCGGATGCGGCACTTGTCCGCCTCCAGCTGTGCGCGCCGCCGAGCCAGCGCGGCGGTGTAAGACACGTCAAGCTTCTGCGCGATCAGACCTGCAACATCGGCCGCCCGATCGCGGCGCTGAACGAGGAGCGCCGGCCGCAGCACCGCGCCCGAGCGCTGGTAGCGCTGGCTGTGCAGCGCGGTGTTGGCATTGAGCGCGCGCGGCAGGCGGAAGCCGATGTCGTCCGCGCGCTGCTGCTTGATCGCGAGCAACGCGCGCGGGCTCGGCAGCCGCGCGGCGGTTGCGGCCAGCCGCTCGCTGCGCAGCTCGCGCACCCGCGCCATCGCGCGGGCCATCCGCAGCCCGAGATCCTCGACCTCGAACAGCAGCTGCTCGCGCACCGGCACCGCCATTTCGGCGGCGGCGGTCGGCGTCGGGGCGCGGCGGTCAGCAGCAAAATCGCAGAGCGTGGTGTCGGTCTCGTGCCCGACCGCGCTGATGACGGGGATCGGCGATTCCGCCACGGCGCGGACGACGATTTCCTCGTTGAAGGCCCAGAGATCCTCGATCGAGCCGCCGCCGCGGGCGACGATGATGAGATCGGGCTTCGGAAACGGTCCGCCTGCCGCCAGCCCGCGCACCGCGCGCGCCACCTGTTCGGCCGCCCCCTCCCCCTGCACCAGCACCGGCCACAGCACGACGGGGCGCGGAAAGCGGTCGGCGAGGCGGTGGAGGATGTCGCGGATCACCGCCCCCGTCGGCGAGGTGACGACGCCGATGCAGCGCGGGATGAACGGCAGCGGGCGCTTGCGCTCGGCGGCGAACAGGCCTTCGGCGGCAAGCTTCTTCTTGCGCTCCTCGAGCAGCGCCATCAACGCGCCGGCGCCCGCCGGCTCCATCCGCTCGATGACGAGCTGATACTTCGACCGCCCGGGATAGGTGGTCATCTTGCCCATGGCGATGACCTCCAGCCCGTCCTCCGGCCGGAACTTCAGCGCGCCGGCGGGGCCCTTCCACATCACCCCGTCGAGGACGGCGTTCTCGTCCTTCAGCGCCAGATAGAGATGGCCCGAGGCGGCGCGCTTCACGCCCGACAGCTCGCCGCGCACGCGGACGTTGCCGAACGCGTCCTCGACCGTCCGCTTCACCGCGAAGGCGATCTCGCTGACCGAGAATTCGGGGGCGTTGCCCGGCGCTGCGCTGGCCATGTTGTCTCCCTGCCCGCCGACCCTTACAACGCCGCCGCGCAGGTGGAACAGGGGTTTGCGGCGGATGAACGTGCTGGTGATCGGCGGCGGCGGGCGCGAACATGCGCTGTGCTGGAAACTCCGGCAGTCGCCGAAGCTGGACCGGCTGTTCTGCGCACCCGGCAACGCCGGGATCGCGCGCGACGCCGAGTGCGTCGCGGTCAACCCGTCCGACCATGATGCCGTCATCGCCTTCTGCCGCGCCAACGACGTCGAGCTTGTCGTCGTCGGCCCCGAGCAGCCGCTCGTCGAGGGCCTTGTCGACAGCCTGACCGCCGCCGGCATACGCGCCTTCGGTCCGACCGCGAAGGCCGCACAGCTCGAGGGCTCCAAGGGCTTCACCAAGGATCTGTGCGCGCGCCACGGCATCCCGACCGCCGCCTACCGCCGCTTCACCGAAGCCACCGCCGCGCGCGACTGGGCGCTGGCGCGGCCGCTTCCGGTTGTCGTCAAGGCCGACGGGCTGGCGGCGGGCAAGGGCGTCGTCGTCGCCGCGACCCATGACGAGGCGATCGCCCATATCGATGCGATCTTCGCCGATGCGGACGCGGCGCTCGTCATCGAGGATTTCCTCGCCGGCGAGGAGGCGAGCTTCTTCGCCATCGTCGACGGCGCGGACGCGGTCGCCTTCGGGTCGGCTGGCGACCACAAGCGCGTCGGCGACGGTGACACCGGGCCCAACACCGGCGGCATGGGCGCCTTCTGCCCCGCCCCCATCGTCACCCCCGCGCTCGAACGCGAGGTGATGGAGCGCATCGTCCTGCCGACTGCCCGCGCCATGGTCGCCGACGGCATGCCGTTCCGCGGCGTGCTGTTCGCCGGCCTCATGATCGGCGCGGACGGACCGCAGCTCATCGAGTTCAACACCCGCTTCGGCGATCCCGAATGCGAGGTGCTGATGGCGCGGCTCGGCTCCGATCTGCTCGACCTGCTGCTCGCCGCCTGCGACGGCCGGCTGGCCGACGTCCGCCCCGAATGGCGCGCGCCCTGTGCAGCAACGGTTGTCATGGCCGCCGAGGGCTATCCGGGGACGCCGAAAAAGGGCACCCCGATCCGCGGCGTCGAGGCGGCGGAAGCGGCGGGCGCCATCATCTTCCACGCCGGGACCGCGCGCGATTCGAGCGGCGGGCTCGTCGCCAACGGCGGCCGCGTACTCGCCGTCACTGCCATAGGCGACAGCATGACGGCGGCGATTTCGGGGGCCTACAAGGGCGTCGACGCCATCGACTGGCCGGGCGGCTTCTGCCGCCGCGACATCGGCCGCCGTGCGATCGGCTGAGAACGACGTCCGCTGGGGAGG
>JADCGM010000326.1 GCA_020249025.1 Alphaproteobacteria bacterium | reverse complement strand
TCACCGCGAAGCCGCGCGGATCGGCGTCGGGATCGCGCTCGCGGATCGCCGCCATCACCGCCGCATCGAGGGCGCGGTCGGCGAAGCTCGCGAGCGCATGGGTCACCCGCTCCAGCGGCCACAGTCCGGCGAGATCGGCGAGGGCGGTGCGGAGCGCCAGCATGCCCTTGGCGCGGCGCAGCGCCGGTCCGGGCTCGGCGTCCGGATCGATGGGCGGGGGCGGCGCGTCGAGATCGTCGAGCGCCTCCGGAAAGCGGCGCAGCAGCGCGCGCAAATAGGGCGAATGCCGCCACGCCGCCGCAACCGCCGCCGCCGCCGCCGCCTCGGGAGGGAACGCGCGCCCGTCGAGGAGCCGCGCCGCATCGGCGGGAAGCGCCTCGGCGGGAAGCGGCGGCAGCGCGCGCGGAATCGGGCCACGGGTCACAGGCATCGGACTGCCTCATTCCGCCGGGGAATCAAGGCGAAAACGCCGGGAACGCGGCGACCGGGCTTTCGTTCATCGGGCGTGGAAGCACTCCCACGCTTCACCCGGCGGCTTCCACTGCCCTGCCCCCCGAGCCCCGATCCGGCCCCAGCCCACCCCCGACCGCCGGATCGGGGCCTAGGGGTGAGCCCCCCGCCCCCGAATCGGGAGCGGGGAGCGGCGACTTACCCCCGCAGCGCCTTCAGCGCGCGGGCGACTTCGGTGATGCGCTTGCCCTGGAAGCGGGCGACGGCGAGGTCGGCCTCGCCGGGGGCGCGGGCCTCGTTGGCCGAGACCGACGAGGGGCCGTAGGGCGTGCCGCCGGCGAACATCACCGGGTCGGCATAGCCGGTCGGCACGATGACGAGCCCGAGGTGGGCCATCGGCGGATAGAGCGACAGGATCGTCGTCTCGTTGCCGCCATGCGTGGTCGAGGTCGTGGTGAACGCCGCGCCCGCCTTGCCGACGAGCTTGCCCTGGAACCAGAGGCTGCCGAGGCTGTCGATATAGGCCTTCAGCTCCGACGACACCGAGCCGAAGCGCGTCGGCGTGCCGAAGACGATGGCGTCGGCCCAGTCGGCGTCGTCGGTGGTCGGGGCCTCGTAGCGCGCGTTCATCGCCTCGGCGGCCTCGGCCCAGCCCGGCGCATGCGCCATCACCTCGGGGCCGACGACCTCGCGGGCGCGGCGGATGCGGACCTCGGCGCCGGCGGCTTCCGCGCCTTCGGCGATCGCCTTCGCCAGCGCCTCGGTCACGCCGGAGCGCGAGTAGAAGGCGATCAGAACCTTGGTCTTGCTCATCGTCAGTCTCCTTGATGTCGTAGAAAGGGTGGAAGTCACGAAAGGAAAGCCGACGCCGCCTCAGGCGGCGTCGACCAGAACCACCTCGGCATCCTCGATGCCGACGATCTCAATCTCGGCGACGTCGGTGATCGCCGCTCCGTCGCGCGCCTCGATGCGGACGCCGTTGACCTCGACCACGCCGGCGGCGGGCACGAGATAGACATGCCGCTCGGGCGAGACGCTGAGCGTCGCGCGCTCGCCCGCCTTCAGCGTCGCGCCCATCACCCGTGCGTCCGCCCGGATCGGCAGTGCGTCGGCATCGTCGGCGCGGCCGCTGGCGAGCGTGACGAAGCGGCCCGAGCGGTCCGCCTTGGGGAAGGGCTTGGCGCCCCACGACGGCGCGCCGCCGCGGGCATCGGGCATGATCCAGATCTGGAAGATCCGGGTCGTCTCGTCCTCGAGATTATATTCGGCATGGCGGACGCCGGTGCCCGCCGACATCACCTGCACGTCGCCCGCACCCGTGCGGCCGGCATTGCCCATGCTATCCTGGTGCGTGATCGCGCCGTCGCGGACATAGGTGATGATCTCCATGTCGGCATGCGGGTGCGGCGGGAAGCCGGACTTGGCGGCGATCTCGTCGTCGTTCCAGACGCGAAGCGCGCCCCAGTTCATCCGCCGCGGATCGTGATAGCCGGCGAAGCTGAAATGATGGCGGGCCTTGAGCCAGCCATGATCGGCGCCGCCGAGCGCATCAAAAGGTCTCCGTTCGATCATCGGTCGTCTCCGTGAATTCGTTGCCCGGACGATATGGGAACGCCGCCATTGACGAAAAGAGAAACAACGGAACATCATCGTTTCGAAAAATGAGGTAATCGATGCTTCCGGACCTTGTCGCTTGGGCGATCTTCGCCAAGATCGCACAGCACGGCTCCTTCGCCCGCGCCGCCGCTGACCTCGGCGTCTCCAACGCCACCGTGTCGAAGGCGGTCTCCCGGCTGGAGGCGCGGCTGGGCGAGAAGCTCATCCACCGCACCTCGCGGCGGCTGTCGCTGACCGAGGCGGGGCGGGTGCTGTCGGTGCGCGCCGCCAACATCCTCGCCGAAGCCGAAGCCGCCGAGGCCGAGGCGGCGCAGCAGGCGCACGCACCGCGCGGCGTCATCCGCCTCGCCGCCCCGATGTCCTTCGGGTTGCGCGAGGTCGCGCCGGTGCTGCCGCCCTTCCTCGCCGCCAACCCGGGCATCAGCATCGACCTGCGCCTCGACGACCGCCGCGTCGACCTGATCGCCGACGGCATCGACGTCGCGCTGCGCATCGCAGCACTCGACGATTCGAGCTTCAAGGTCCGTCGGCTCTGCCCGGTCGACCGCTGGGTGGTGGCGAGCCCGGCCTTCGTCGAGCGGCACGGCGCGCCGGCCCACCCCGCCGACCTCGCGGCGCTGCCCTGCCTCGTCTACACCTACCTGTCGTCAGGCGACCGCTGGACGTTCCTGCGCGGCGGCGAGCGCGTCACCGTTCTCGCCAGCGGCCCGATGCGCGCCAACAACGGCGACGCCTTCGCCGGCGCGCTCGCCGCCGGGGTCGGCGCGGCGCTCCAGCCCGACTTCATGGTTCGCGACAAGATCGCCTCGGGCGAGCTGGTGCGGCTGCTCGCCGACTGGTCCGCGCCGCCGCTCGCGCTCAACCTGCTGACGCCGGCCGGCGGCCCGCGCCCGGCGCGCGTGACGGCGCTGATCGATCACCTCGCAATGGCTCTGTCCCGGCGTTGACCGCGGCGCGGCGCGGCGGCAAGTGTCGCGCACACGCAGCGGGAGCAGGCACATGCGGTTCGATCGGATGATGATGACGGCGCTGGTCGCGCTGATGGCGGCGACCCCGGCGCTGGCCGAGGCCCCGCCCGCGGTCCGCACCGCCGCCGACCGCGCCGCGCAGGCGATCGAGCCGAAGATGATCAGCTGGCGGCGCGACCTCCACCAGCATCCCGAGCTTGGCAATGTCGAGGTCCGCACCGCGAAGATCGTCGCCGATCATCTGCGGAAGCTCGGGATGAAGGTCCGCACCGGGGTCGCGGGGACCGGCGTCGTCGCGGTGCTGGAGGGCGGCAAGCCCGGCCCGACGGTGGCGCTGCGCGCCGACATGGATGCGCTGCCGGTGAAGGAGGTCAACGACCTGCCCTTCCGCAGCCAGGCGACCGGCACCTATCGCGGCCAGACCGTTCCCGTCATGCACGCCTGCGGCCACGACACCCATGTCGCGATCCTCATGGCGACCGCCGAAATCCTCGCCGGATTGAAGAAGGATCTCCCCGGCAAGGTGGTGTTCCTGTTCCAGCCTGCCGAGGAAGGTCCGTCGGACTTCGAGCCCGGCACCGGCAAGACCTGGGGCGCCAAGGCGATGGTCGAGCAGGGCGCGCTGGCCGATCCCAAGCCCGATGCGGTGTTCGGCCTTCATGTCTTCGCGGGTCTGGAAAGCGGCAAGATCGCGTGGCGCGCCGGGCCGGTGATGGCCTCGGCCGACAGCTACCGGGTCGACGTCATCGGCAAGCAGACACATGGCGCGCTGCCGTGGCGCGGGGTCGATCCCATCCCCATCACCGCGCAGATCGTGACGGCGATGCAGACCATCGTCAGCCGCCAGCTCGACATCACCCGCGAGCCCGCGATCCTCACCGTCGGCCAGATCCAGGGCGGCGTGCGCTTCAACATCATTCCCGACAGCGTCTTCCTCGAAGGCACGATCCGCGCCTTCGACGAGGGCATGCGCGCCGACATCCACAGCCGCCTCACCCGCACCGCTGCCGGCATCGCCGCCGCCTCGGGCGCGAAGGCCGACACCAAAGTGACGAAGATCTACGACGTCACCACCAACGACCCGGCGCTGACCGCCGCGATGCGCCCGACACTGATCCGCGTCGCCGGCGACAAGCCGTGGACCGACAACGTGCCGAAATCGACGGGCTCGGAGGATTTCTCGGAGTTCAGCCGGGTCGCGCCGTCGCTGTTCCTGTTCCTGGGCGTCACGCCGAAGGATCAGGTCGAGACCGCAGCCGCCAACCACTCGCCGCTGTTCATGGTCGACGAAAGCGGACTGCTACAGGGCGTGCGCGCGCTCACCCACCTGACCGTCGATTATCTCAACGGCGCGGGCGCTACCGGCCGCTGAAGACGGGCGTGCGCTTGGCGAAAAAGGCCTCGCGCGCCTCGGCGTGATCGGCGGAGCCGAGCAGGCGCGGCTGCAGATCGAGTTCGAGCGCCAGCGCTTCGTCGAGGCTCGCCGCCCCTTGCGCGAAGGCGGACTTGATCGCCGCGACCGCGAGCGGGGCCTTGGCCGCCAGTCGCTCGGCGACAGGAAGCGCGGCATCCAGCGCCCCGCCCGGCTCGGCGAGCGTATCGACGAGGCCCATGGCGTGCGCCTCGACCGCGTCGAAGGTCGTACCCTCGAGCGCCAGCCGCCGCGCCCGGCCCGCGCCGATGCGCTGCGCCAGCGTGAACTGCAGCCCGCTGTCGGGCGCGAGGCCGATGTTGACGAAGGAGGCGGAGAAGCGCGCGTTGCGGGCCGCCACGACATGGTCGCAGGCCGCCGCCAGTGCCGTGCCCGCGCCCGCCGCCGCACCCTCGACCGCGGCGACGACGGGCTTCTGTCCGCCGTGGATGACGCGGATGCAATGGTGGAGCAGCCGCAGCCGGTAGACGGCGACGACCGGGTCGGCGCTCAGCGTCATCTCCGAGATGTCGCCGCCCGCGCAGAAATGTCCGCCGCCACCGGTCAGCACGATGGCGCGCACGTCCTTGTCGAGGATCGCCGCATCGAGCGCCGCGCCGAGATCGAGCCGCATCTGCGTCGACAGCGCATTGCGCTTTTCGGGCAGATCGAGCGTCAGGACCGCGACCGCGCCGCGACGTTCGCTGCGGACGACGCTCATGCCGCGCCCTTCAGCGCCGCGTCGATATCGGCCGCCGAATGGCGTTCGAGAACGCGCGGCTCGCCCATCGGCCGGTTGACGATGCGCCCGCGCTGAACGGCGGGCCGCTGCGCCAGCTCGTCGGTCCAGCGGATGACGTTGGTGTATTCGTGGACGGAGAGGAACTCGCCCGCCTCATAGGTCAGGCCCTTCACCGTCGCGCCGTACCAGGGCCAGATCGCCATGTCGGCGATGGTGTAGTCGTCGCCGGCGATGAAGCGGCTCTCGGCGAGGCGGCGGTTCAGCACGTCGAGCTGGCGCTTCGCCTCCATCGCATAGCGGTCGATCGCATATTCGATCTTCACCGGCGCATAGGCGTAGAAATGGCCGAAGCCGCCGCCCAGAAACGGCGCGCTGCCCATCTGCCACATTAGCCAGGACAGGCACTCGGCGCGCTTCGCCCGGTCGGTCGGCAGGAAGGCCCCGAACTTCTCGGCGAGATAGACGAGGATCGCCCCCGATTCGAAGACGCGCACCGGCGTCGGCTCGGAGCGGTCGAGCAGCGCCGGGATCTTCGAATTGGGATTGATGTCGACAAAGCCGCTCGAGAACTGCGTGCCTTCGCGGATGTTGATGAGCCAGGCGTCATACTCCGCACCCGCATGGCCGAGGGCGAGCAGCTCCTCCAGCAGGATCGTCACCTTCACGCCGTTGGGCGTTCCCAGCGAATAGAGCTGCAGCGGATGCGCGCCGACGGGGAGGTCCTTGTCGTGGGTCGGGCCGGCGATGGGGCGGTTGATCGCGGCAAAGGCGCCGCCGCTCTCCTTGTTCCAGGTCCAGACTTTGGGGGGCACGTAATCCGTCATCGGAATCTCCTTTGCGCGCCATCGGAGCGCGGGCGCGGCCCCAAGTCGAGTCCCGAAATCGGGGAGGTCAGGCGCGCCAGCTGCCGTCGAGCAGCTTGATGATCGCCGAGAAATCCTTGCCCGCGCCGCCGAGATTGCCGAACGCCTGATAGAGCGCCTCGGCCTGCGCGCCCATCGGCACGCTCGCATCGACGCCCGAGGCGGCTTCCAGCGCCAGCTTCAGGTCCTTGAGCATCAGCGCAGCGGCGAACCCGCCCTCGTAATCGCGGTTCGACGGCGCGGTCGGCACCGGACCCGGTACCGGGCAATAGCTCGTCATCGACCAGCACTGGCCCGAGGCCTTGGACGCAATGTCGAAGAAGGTCTGCGGATCGAGCCCAAGCTTCTGCGCGAGAACGAAGGTCTCCGCGGTCGCGACCATCGATGCGCCCAGCAGCATGTTGTTGCAGATTTTCGCCGCCTGCCCGGAACCGGCCGCCCCGGCATGGATCACCGCCTTGCCCATCCTGGCGAGGATCGGCTCGGCGCGGGCGAACGCCTCGGCCGGGCCGCCGACCATGAAGGTGAGCGTCCCGCCCGCAGCGGCCGCGACACCGCCCGACACCGGCGCATCGACGAAGGCCAGCCCGCGCGCCGCCGCCTGCTCGGCCACCGCTCGCGCGCTGCCGACGTCGATCGTCGAACAATCGATGAGGATCGCGTCCGAACGCGCCGCGCCGAACACCTCGGCCTCGTAGACCGCGCGGACATGCTTGCCGGCCGGCAGCATCGTCACCACCGCATCCGCCCCCGCGACCGCCTCGGCCACGGACTTGGCTGCAGTCGCCCCATCGGCCACCGCCCGCGCTAGCGCCGCCTCGCTGAGGTCGAAGGCGCGCACCGCATGCCCGGCCTTCACAAGGTTCGCGGCCATGCCCGACCCCATGTTGCCGAGCCCGATGAAGGCGATGGTGGTCATCGTCAGCGCCCCGTCCAGACGCCCGGGCGCTTTTCGACGAACGCGGTCATGCCTTCGGCCTTGTCGGCGGTGGCGTTGAGCGCATGGAACAGCCGGCGTTCGAACTGGACGCCCTGTTGCAGGCCGGTCTCGAACGCGGTGTTGACCATTTCCTTGCAGGCAATGGCGGCGAGCGGCGGCATGGCCGCGATCTGCGCGGCGGTCTTCAGCGCATCCTCGACGAGCGCATCGGCGGCGACGACGCGGCTGACAAGGCTGGCGCGCTCGGCTTCGGCGGCGTCCATCATCCGGCCCGTCAGGCACATCTCCATCGCCTTCGCCTTGCCGACCGCGCGGGTCAGGCGCTGCGACCCGCCCATGCCGGGCGCGACGCCGAGCTTGATCTCCGGCTGGCCGAACTTGGCGGTGTCGGCGGCGAGGATGAAATCCGCCATCATCGCCAGCTCGCAGCCGCCCCCCAACGCGAAGCCCGCGACCGCCGCGATCCACGGCTTGCGCGTCGCCACCACCCGGTCCCAGCCGGCGAAAAAGTCGCTGGCGTACATGTCGGCGAAGCCCTGCGGCTGCATCTCCTTGATGTCGGCGCCGGCCGCGAAAGCACGCTCGGAGCCGGTGAGCACGAGGCAGCGCTGCGACGCGTCGGCGTCATAGGCGGCGAAGGCCTGCGTCAGCTCGGCGAGCACCTGCGAGTTGAGCGCGTTGAGCGCCTGCGGGCGGTTGAGGCGGACGAGCATGACGGCGTCGTGCGTCTCGACGAGGATGGTTTCATAGGTCATCGGTCAGTCGCCTTTCAGTTCGCCGCCTTCAGCATCTCGCGCGAGATGACGACGCGCATGATCTCGTTGGTGCCCTCGAGGATCTGGTGGACGCGCAGATCGCGGAACAGCTTCTCGATCGGATAGTCCTGCAGATAGCCGTAGCCGCCGAACATCTGCAGCGCGCGGTCGACCACCGACATGCCGGTGTCGGTCGACAGCCGCTTGGCCATCGCCGAGAATTTGGTCTTGTCGGGCGCATTGGCGCTGACCTTGGCGGCGGCGGTGTAAAGCAGCAGCCGCGCCGCCTGCAGCTCGGTTTCCATGTCGGCGAGGCGGAACTGGGTGTTCTGGAATTCGGCGATGGCCTTGCCGAACTGCTGGCGCTGGCGCGTGTAGGCGAGCGCCTCGTCCAAAGCCCGCTGCGCCCCGCCGAGCGAGCAGGCCCCGATGTTCAGCCGCCCGCCGTCGAGCCCGGCCATCGCGATCGCGAAGCCCTGCCCCTCGGCCCCGACGAGATTTTCGACAGGCACCCGCACCTCGTCGAAGTTGACGACCGCGGTCGGCTGCGAGCGCCAGCCCATCTTGCGCTCGTTCGCGCCGAAGCTGACGCCCGGCATGTCCTTTTCGATCACAAGGCAGGACACGCCCTTCGGCCCCTCGCCGCCGGTGCGGACCATGGTGACGTAGACCTCGTTCGCGCCGCCGCCCGAGATGAACGCCTTCGAGCCGCTCACGACATAATGGTCGCCGTCGCGCACCGCGCGCGT
>JADCGM010000325.1 GCA_020249025.1 Alphaproteobacteria bacterium | reverse complement strand
TTCTTGGGCATGGGTGCGAAACGGCTTGCGGTTCGCGCCAAGGCCGGGAACAAGCGCGCCGTCAACCGCGGCCGGGTGAAGCGAAGCGTCCATGTCCGATCTCCTGCAACTCCGCGTCATCGACCTGCCCGTGCAGGCGCTGACCGGCATCTATTCGGAAGAAACGCATCGCACCCAGCCGCTGCGCGTCTCGGTCATCGCCGACATGGAGCCGCTCCCCGCCTATGAGCCGGGGACTCCCCTGACCGCGTCGAAGAACTATCTCGACCTCAAGCAGGCGGTCCATGCCGCGCTGCCGGAGGGCGTCCACATGAATCTCGTCGAGGCGATCGCCGACCGCATTGCCGCCCATATCCTCGCCGGCGATCCGCGCGTGCGCCGGGTCGAGGTCGTGATCGACAAGCTCGCCATCTCCGAACATGGCGAGACCATTGGCATCCGGCTGGTGAGGCAGCGGTGAGCGCGGAGTTCGCGCTTCCGCGCACCGCCATCGTCACCGGCGCGGCCAAGCGCATCGGCGCGGCGCTGGCGCGCGGCCTCGCCTGTGACGGCTGGCATGTCGTCGTCCATTGCAACACCTCGCTCGCCGAAGGGCAGGCGCTCGCCGCCGAGATCGGCGGGCGCGCGGTGCAGGCCGATCTTGCCGACCCGGCCGCCGCCGCCACGATCCTCGCCGCCTGCGTCGGCGCGCCGCCGCTCGGCCTGCTCGTCAACAACGCCTCGCTGTTCGAATATGACACTGCCGCCGACTTCACCGTCGAACGCTGGGATCGCCAGCAGGCCGTCAACACCCGCGCGCCGGCCCTGCTGACCCAGGCCTTCGCCGCCGCGCTGCCGGGCGATCTCACCGGCCTTGTCGTCAATCTGCTCGATGTGAAGCTGTTCGCGCCCAACCCCGATTTCTTCAGCTACACGATCAGCAAATACGGGCTGATGGGGCTGACCGAGCTTCACGCCCGCGCGCTCGCCCCGCGCATCCGCGTCAATGCCATCGCGCTCGCTGTCACCATGGTGAGCGGCCCCCAGAGCCGCGAGAACTTTGCCAAGGCGCATACCCACAATCCGCTCGGCCGCGGCGTCGAGGCCGAGGATCTGCTGCGTGCGCTGCGCTATCTCATCGCCGCGCCTGCGGTCACCGGCCAGACGCTGACCGTCGACGCCGGCCAGCGGATGATGGGCATGCCGCGCGATGTCGCGTTCATGGTCGATTAGGGGCAAGGTGGAGTGAGCGAGATGACCGACGACCTCAAGGGCCTCGTCCCCGACAGCCTCGCCCCGCGCTCGCACCGCATCCGGCTCGAAGATTTCGAGCTGATGGTCGACATCGGCTTCCACGATTTCGAGGTGGGGCACCCCCAGCGCCTCATCGTCTGCGTCGACGTCTGGCTGGAGGCCGGCGCCTTCCCGTCCTGCGACAGCGTCGAAGCGGCATGGGACTACGACCACCTCCGCCACGCCATCCGCGCCATCGTCGACGGCCGCCGGTTCAACTTGCAGGAGACCGTCGCCCGCGAAATCTACGCCGCCGTCGCCGCCCGCAAGGGCGTCAAGGCCATCCGCGTCTCCACCCGCAAACCCGACGTCTACCCCGACTGCAAGGCCGTCGGCGTGGAGATCGCCAGCTTCTGACGCAGCTCCTCGGCCTCCCGTCAGAACTGCCATCTCGGCGTCGAGGCGCCCCGTCCGGTTGGCCGGGTTGCCCCTGCCAGTCACCGCACCGACCATCCGCCTATGCGCAGGGGCGGGTGGGTCTACATCGTCGCGAGCCGTCGCAATGGGACGCTCTATCTCGGCGTCACGTCCGATCTCGCCCGCCGCCAATGGGAGCATCGCAACGGCCTCATCGCCGGTTTCAGCAAGCGCTACGGCTGCACGCGGCTGGTCTGGTACGAACACTATGCCGACATACGCGACGCCATCGACGCCGAGAGCCGCATGAAGGCTTGGCGGCGGCAGTGGAAGCTGCAGGCCATCGAAACGATCAACCCGGACTGGGACGAACTAATCGCTCCGCCGCTTCCTTGAGCCGTGCAGCGTCATCTCAGTTACTTTCTCCCCCAAAAAAATCACCCGTCATTCCAGCGCAAGCTGGAACCCAGCCGACGAGAGCTTCCATCCGGGCAAGAGGCGGCGCACCTCGGCTGGGTTCCAGCTTGCGCTGGAATGACGAAGCTTGGGTTGGTGGGGGGTGATTGCCCCTGCCGTGCCGCCGCTTATGCTGACGGGCATGACCATCGTCCTCGCGCTTTTCGCAGCCACCGCCACCGCCACCGCTCCGCATCCCACGCTTCAGCAGCGGGTCGAGGCGATACTCGCGGGGGCAGGGCAGGGGCCGCGGTTCGGGTTGCTCGCGGTCGACGAGGCGGGCAACGAGGTTGTCGCGATCGCGCCCGACCAGCGCTTCATCCCGGCCTCCAATACCAAGATGTTCGTCACCGCCGCCGCCTATGACGCGCTCGGCGCGGTCGAGGCGGGCGATGCGGCGGGCGGGGCGGCGGTGCGGCTGGAGGACAATGGCGGCGGCGCGCCCGACGTCGTGCTCGAAGGCTATGGCGACGCCCGGCTGTCGAGCGCGCCCGACTGCGTGACCAACTGCCTGTCGGCGCTCGCCGATGCGGTGGCCGCGCGGACGAAGGCGGTGCGCGACGTCGTCGGAGACGCCAGCCTCTTCCCCGACGAACGCTGGCCGGCGGGCATGAGCTGG
>JADCGM010000324.1 GCA_020249025.1 Alphaproteobacteria bacterium | reverse complement strand
CTGGGCGCGCTTGTCGTGCGGCGGCGGTCCCGGCGCTAGCGGCCAACCCCCAAGCCCCCCACCCTTACCCTCCCCCGGTTCGGGGGCGGGGGACGCAGCCGCCGGGCCAGGTTCGACAGCGCCGGACTAGACCCAACGCTTGCGTCCCCCGCCCCCGAACCGGGGGAGGGTAAGGGTGGGGGTGTCTCAGAATAGAGCGCCCCCCCTCCGGGGCCGCCCGCCCCCTCAGAAATCGACGGCGATTCCGCCCTTTTCCCAATCCCCATAGCGGGTCGGCTCGGGGCCCTTGCGGCCGCCGACTTCCTTTTTCGGGTCTGCGGCGGGGGTCTCGGCCGCCGGCTCGGGCGTCGTTGTCTCGGGCTTGGGCTCGTCAGTCATGGCAGGTTTCGCACCCTTCGCGGCCTCGCTAGGCTGTGCAGGTAGGAGAGACCCGCGCGGCGGGCAAGGACGGGGGGCAACGATGTTCAGCCTGAGCGACCGCGTGATCGCCGTAACAGGGGCAGGGAGCGGCATCGGCCGCGCGCTGGCGCTCGCGCTCGCCAAACGCGGGGCCAAGCTCGCGCTCGCCGACAAGGACGAGGCGGGCCTGTTCGAAACCTCGCGCCTGCTCGGCAACTACCCGCATTTCGCCGACGCCTTCGACGTGACCGATCACGCCCGGCTGAAGAACTGGATCGACCGCGCCGCGACCGAGTTCGGCAAGCTCGACGGCATCATCAACAACGCCGGCCTGTCGGTCGTCGCGCCCTTCGCCGATTGCCCGGAAGAGGATTTCAACCGCGTCATGGCGGTCAACTTCGACGCCGTCGTCGCCGGCTGCCGCCATGCGCTTCCGCATGTCCGCAAGTCCGACAAGGGCTGGATCGTCAACATCTCGTCGGTCTTCGGGCTGATGGGCTACCCGACCCAGTCGGCCTACAACGCCTCCAAATACGCCGTGCGCGGCCTCACCGAGGCGATGCATCTCGAACTGGCACAGTCCGATCCGCAGATCACCGTCGTCCGGGTCCACCCCGGCGGGATCAAGACCAATGTCGCGCGCAACGCCAAGTTCATCCGCGGCATGGACGGCCAGACCATGGCGCTCGACAATGGCGAGGAGTTCGAAAAGGCCGCCCCGACCACGCCCGAGCAGGCCGCCGAGACCATCATCCGCGGCATGGAGAAGGGCCAGCACCGCGTTCTCATCGGCCCAGACGCGCGCATGATCGACTGGATGACCCGCCTGTTCCCGGTCACCTATTTCAAGCGCATCGGCATGTTCCTCGGCGGCGGCAACCGCGCCAATCCTTGACCTGGCGCGCCCGGCCCGCGACAGGCGGGCGATGACCGATCCCGCCGGAACCGCCGCCCGCCGCGGCGCGCTGCAGTTGCTGATCGCGGTGCTCTGGCAGGGCCGCCCGCTGGAGACCGCCTTCGACCGCGCGCTCGCCGGGCTCGACCGCCCCGCCGACCGGGCCTTTGCGCGCGCCATCGCCTCGACCGTGCTGCGCCGGCTCCCCGATCTCGATGCGCTGATCGATGGCGCGACCCAGCGCCCGCTGCCCCACGACGCCCGCGCCCGCATGGTCCTGCGCCTCGCACTGGCGCAGGCGCTGGCGATGGGCACGCCGCACCACGCCGCCGTCTCGACCGCACTGCCGCTCGTCGACAAGGGGCCGCGCCGCCTCGTCCACGGCGTTCTGTCGAACCTGCTGAAGTGCGGCGCGAAGCTGCCCGATCACCCGGCGCTCCCCGAGCCCTGGGCGTCGCGCTGGGCCGCGGCCTATGGCGATCTCGCCCCCTTCTCGGCCGCCCTCGCCGACGAGCCGCCCACGGATCTCATCCTGCAGGACCCCGCCGACGCCGCCGCGCTCGCCCCCGAACTCGACGCCAGCGAGCCGATGCCCGGCGTGCTGCGCACCGCGAAGAAGGGCGCGCTCCCCGACTGGCCGGGCTTCGCGGACGGGCGCTGGTGGGTGCAGGACCTTGCCGCCAGCCTGCCTGCGCGCCTGCTCGGCGACGTGCACGGCAAGGCGGTCGCCGACCTTTGCGCGGCCCCTGGCGGCAAGACCCTCCAGCTCGCGGCGGGGGGAGCCCGCGTCACCGCCATCGACATCGCCGAAACCCGCCTCACCCGCCTGCGCGAGAATCTCGCCCGCACCGGCTTGTCGGCGGAAACGGTCGCCGCCGACGCCCGCCGCTGGGCCCCTGCCGCCCCGCTCGACGCCATCCTCCTCGATTCGCCCTGCTCGGCAAGCGGCATCTTCCGCCGCCACCCCGACGTTCTCCACCTGAAAGGCGCGCGCGATCTCGCCCCGCTCGTCGCGCTGCAGGCCGAACTTCTCGACCATGCGCTGGGCCTGCTCCCGAAGGGCGGCCGCCTCGTCTATTGCACCTGCTCGCTCGAACCCGAGGAGGGCGAGTCCCAGATCCGCGCCGCGCTCGCCCGCTTCGCGAACGTCGCGCTCGACCCCATCCGCGCCGACGAACTGCCGATGGGCCTGACGCCATCGCCCGAAGGCTGGCTGCGCACCCTGCCGCCCGCGATGGACGGCTTCTTCATCGCGCGGCTGGTACGCGTCTGACCTCCCGCGACGCGCCCCCGCCCCCCAACGGGGGGGACTTAGCCGCCCAGCACCTCGTCCACCCACGCCGGCACCAGCACGCTCGCCGGGCCATGGCGCGCGGCGTAGAACCATGCGGTTCCCGCCGACGGTTCGAGGTTCAGTTCCAACGTCGCCGCGCCACAGGCGCGCGCCGTCCGGACGAACCCCGCCGCCGGGTAGACCGCGCCCGATGTCCCGATCGACACGAACAGGTCGCACCCGGCCAGCGCTCGCTCGATCCGGTCCATCTCGTAGGGCATCTCCCCGAACCAGACGATGTCGGGGCGGAGCGCCGAGGCTCCGCAGCCCCGGCAGGACCGGTTGGTCAGCATGTCCCCCTCGAACGGTCGCGACTCCCCGCACGCGGCACACAGGCTCCGCTTCAACTCGCCGTGCATGTGCAGCAGCCGCCGCGACCCCGCCCGGTCGTGCAGGTCATCGACATTCTGGGTAACGAGCAGCAGCTCGCCCTCGAACTCGGCATCCAGCCGCGCCAGCGCCCGGTGCGCCGCATTGGGCTCGACGGTTGCCAGCGCCGCCCGCCGCAGATCGTAGAAGCGCAGCACCGTATGGGGATCGCGCGCGAACGCCTCGGGCGTCGCGACATCCTCCACCCGGTGGCCTTCCCACAGCCCGTCGGGGCCGCGAAAGGTCGGGACCCCGGACTCGGCGGAAATCCCCGCGCCTGTCAGGATGACGATGGAGGCTGGACGTGGCATAGCACCGGTCTGCCGCGCCATCGCGGACCTGCCAAGGGGGCGGAGATGACTCGGATCGGATTGCTGGGCGCGGGCGGCCGCATGGGCCGAGCCATCGCCGCCGCGCTGCAGGACGCGCCGGGGGCGGTCCTCGCCGGGGCCGTCGATCGCGCCGGCGCGCCCTCGGTCGGTACTCTGTTGTGCGGCGTCGAGATCGGGACGGATGTCGGCGCGCTCGCCGCGGCCAGCGACGTCCTCGTCGACTTCACCTCGCCCGCCGCGCTCCCGGACAATCTCGCCGCGGCAGAGGCCGCCGGCTGCGCCCTCGTCGTCGGCACCACCGGGCTGGAGCCCGCCGACCATGCCCGCATCGACGCCGCCGCCCGCCATGTCGCGGTGCTGCAGGCGGCGAACACGAGTCTGGGGGTCAACCTCCTCGCCGCTCTCGTCGAACAGGCCGCGGCCCGGCTGGGCGACGATTGGGACATCGAGATCGTCGAGATGCACCATCGCCACAAGGTCGACGCGCCCTCGGGCACGGCGCTCCTTCTCGGGCAGGCGGCAGCGCGGGGCCGCGGGGTCGATCTCGCCGCGGTCAGCGCGCGTGGCCGCGACGGCATCACCGGCGCGCGCCGTTCGGGCGACATCGGCTTCGCCAGCTTGCGCGGCGGTTCGGTCGCGGGCGACCATATGGTGGTTCTCGCCGCCGACGGCGAGCGCATCGAACTCGGCCACCGCGCCGAGGACCGCAGCATCTTCGCCCGCGGCGCCCTGAAAGCCGCCCTCTGGCTCGCCGGCAAACCCGCCGGCCGCTACTCCATGGGCGACGTGCTGGGGATCTAGCCTCCCCTCCCTTCAGGGAGGGGTAGGGGAGGGCGCCCTCAATCTTCCGCCATGGCCACCGCCGCCAGCTCTTCCGCCTCCAGCAGCAGCGCCTCCTCGGCTTGCCCTTGCGCCACGCTTTCCCGCCCGATCAGCACCAGCACCGGCACCGCCAGCGGCGACACGCGCTCCAGCGGCTGGTGTACGATCCGGCCCTGCGCGGTCGCCAGCAGCCGCGCCAGCCGCCCGACGTCGGTCAGGCGCTGGCGCGCATCGTCCCACGCCGCGGCCAGCAGCAGATGGTCGGGCTCATAGCGGCGCAGCACGTCGTAGATGAGGTCGGTCGAGAAGGTCACCTGCCGCCCGGACTTGCGCTTGCCCGGATGCTGCCGCTCGACCAGCCCGCCGATCACCGCCACCTCGCGGAAGGCGCGCTTCAGCAGCGACGATTGCTGCACCCAGTCGACGAACTCATGCTCGAGGATCGCCGGCTCGAACAGCGGCCGCGGATCGTCGACCGGCTCCAGCGCATAGGTCGCCAGCGCATAGTCGTTGGCGACGAACCCCAGCGGCTTCAGCCCCGCCGTCTCCATGCGCCGCGTCAGCAGGAAGCCCAGCGACTGGTGCGCATTCCAGCCCTCGAAGCTGTAGGCGACCATGTAGTGCCGCCCCTCGTGCGGAAAGGTCTCGACCAGCAGCTCGTCGGGGGCGGGCAGCCGTGATCGCCGCTGCTGCACGCTCAGCCACTCGCGCACGTCGGGGGGGAATCGGTCCCAGTCGCCGGGCCG